>JBDUAH010000071.1:0-9699 GCA_040004745.1 Chthoniobacterales bacterium
CGCGGATGTGACTGAGGAATTGGTTGCCCAGCCCTTCGCCCGCGCTCGCGCCTTTCACCAGGCCAGCGATGTCGACAAACTCGATTGCCGCCGGAATCAGCTTCTGCGATCGGGACATCTTCGATAAAACTTCCAGCCGCGCATCCGGCACGGTCACGACGCCAAGATTCGGATCGATCGTGCAAAATGGGTAATTCGCCGCCTGCGCTTTCCGCGTGCGGGTGACCGCGTTAAAAAGCGTGGATTTCCCCACGTTGGGCAGGCCGACAATTCCAGCGCTCAGCATAAGGCGCGGAGGTTATCGTGGAATGCGGAGTCGGGCAAGGCTATCGCCGCAGCAGGAGCCGCAGGCTGTTCAAAACCACCACTACCGTGCTGCCTTCATGTGCCACGACTCCGAGGGAAAGAGGGATGCCTTTGAACAACGCGAGCAGCGCCATCACGATCACCGTTCCGAGCGCGATCGTAATATTCTGCCCGATGATGGCCTTCGCTCGGCGGCTCAGATCATAAGCAGTGACGAAATTCTCCAGCCGATCGTTCATCAGGACGACTTCGGCTTGTTCCATCGCGGCATCGGAACCGCGCGCCCCCATCGCTACACCGACATCCGCCGCGGCCAGACACGGCGCGTCGTTTACGCCGTCACCGATCATCGCCACTTTCGCGCCCGCTTCCTTTAACTGCTGCACAGCCGCAACTTTGTCTTCCGGTGAGAGCTGAGCGCGGACCTCGTCCACTCCAGCTTCGCGGCCGATCGCGTCGGCGGTTGGTTGACGGTCGCCGGTGAGCATGACAATGCGCATGCCGGCGCGGTGGAGGTGATCGAGCATACCGCGGGCTTCGCTGCGCAGCTCGTCGCGGAGCAAAAGTCGACCGCACATTTTCGGCCCCGCCACCCACACCTCGGCGACATCATGTTCGTCTGCGAGCGGCGCTTCGTGACTCGCTTCCTTGAGGGCGTTGCGCACGAAATCGCGATTTCCGAGAACGTAGAGCAGACCGTCTTTGCGCGCGGTGATGCCACTGCCGGCCACCGATTCCGCATGGGTGAAATCGACGGTTGCCAGGCCACGCTGAGCGCCGGCTTTCTGAATGGCGCGGGAGAGGGGATGATTCGAGAGCCGTGCGAGATTGTAGGCGGCGGTGACGATGGCGTTCTCCTCGCCTTGGAAAACTTCCACTTGTACCAGCTCGGGCACGCCACGTGTGAGCGTCCCCGTTTTATCAAGCGCGACCGTTTGGACGTCGGCTAATGTCTCAATCGCCGCGCCGCCGCGAAACAAAACACCACGCCGCGCTCCAGAAGCGATGGCGGAGAGGATGGCCGACGGGACGCTGAGCACGAGTGCGCAGGGGGACATGACCACGAGCAAAGTCATCGCGCGATAAAAGGCGCTTGCGCGTTCATTTCCGGGTAGGAAGGGCGACCAACCCAGCGCGAGCCAGCCGACGAAAAAAAAGGCCGCGCTCAACGACAGAACTACGTAGGTGTATTGCGTCCCGAAGCGGTCGCTGAAGCGCTGAGAAGGTGCTTTAAGATGCTGGGCCTGCGCGATAAGATTGATGATCTTCTGCACCGCGCTCTCGTGCACCGGCCGCAACGTCTCACCATCGAGCACTCCCCACAGATTCAGGGTGCCGGCCAGCGCAACGTCGCCGACCTGTTTCGGCATCGGGCGTGACTCGCCGGTGAGGTTGGACTCGTCACAGGCGCTTTCGCCGCGGGTGACGCGAAGATCGACTGGAATCTGTTCGCCGGCGCGAACGCGGAGGCGCATCCCGGTTGTTAGCGTTTCCACCGGCCGCTCGATTTCTTCGATGCCTTCGAGGACAGTGGCCGTCTTGGGAGCTCCGCGAAAGAGCGCGCTGATTTCGCGCTGCGTGCGCGCGCCCGCATAATGCTCCATCGCGCCGGAGGCCGAAAATAGAAAAAGCAGCAGCGCTCCTTCGCTCCAGGCGCCGATAAGCGCCGCACCGAAGGCCACCGCCAGCATCAGGAAATGAATTTCGAGGTCGCCATGGCGCAGTCGCTCCCACGACTCTTTCGCGGCATCCCATGCTCCGGCGAGGTAGCTGGCCACGAAGAGTGGCAGAACGACGAGCGGATTTGCGTGCAGATATGGCGCCGTGATCGCAGCCAAACCCGAAAGGAGGCAAACCACCGAGAGCACCGCGAGCGTCTTCCACTCGTTAGGATCAGAATGGCCGGTCGCCGGTCCGCAGCAACCCATCCGGCTGGGCCAACCGACTGCGTTCCATTGCCAAAAACCCACGGCAGTGCGGCAGGTCAGCTTCTCGATCACCGTGCTGCCGAGCACATCTTTTACAACCACATTGGCTGTGCCGACTTTGCGCGAGGGCGGCTCGCCGCATTGCTCGCAATTCCCGCGCGCGTCGAGCACGCCGCAGCCTAATTCGCGCTCGGCCACGGCTTCGCTCACGCGATCGGCGATCCGTCGACCGCGATCGTCGCCCAGCGTGGCCACGGAAAGAAGCTGGTTTTTTGGCTGAAAGGCGACGGCTTCGAGTTGCGGCTCTTCCGTCATTAACCGCGCGACGTTGCGGTAAACGCAACCAGCGTCCTCCGGCGACGCCGCAATCGGCATCGTAGGCGGCGGAACGGCTTCGTCAGGCATGCCCGGGAGGATACCCTCGGGGTTGCACGGCCACTAGCGAAATTGCGGAGGGCGGATGAAGAGATCGGGCCGGCGAGATTTGAACTCGCGACCTCTTGAACCCCATTCAAGCGCACTACCAAGCTGTGCTACGGCCCGTTACAGGCGGTGAATTAACCACAGAGATCACGGAGGACACAGAGTTTTTTTGGCAAGCTGACTTCTCACCGCTTCTCCGTCGTGACAATCAGTCGGGTCGCTCCACGCCGTGAGAAAGGCGTCGATCAATTCCGGGAGCTCATCGCTGTAGCCGCCTTCTAGAATTGCGCCGGCAGGCACGCCAGCGTGGCGGAGAAGTTTCCCGCAGGTAGCGAAGTCTTCGGGTTGTAGCTTCAGCTGCGTGATGGGGTCGCCGATATAAGCGTCGAAGCCGGCGGAAACGAGGAGGAGGCTGGGCTTCAACTTGAGCAGAATCTGCAGTGCAGCTTCGATCACGCCCATGTGGTCCACTCGCGCCGTCTCAGGCGGGACGGGGAAGTTGTGAATATTTCCGAAAGATTTCGCGCCGGTGCCGGGCCAGCCGGGCAATTGATGAATGGACGCAAATGCAATCTGGGGATGACCTGCCACGAGGGCTTCTGTGCCATTCCCGTGGTGCGCGTCGAAGTCCCAGATCGCTACACGCTCGGCGCCGTTTTCGATGGCATCCAGGGCGGCGAGCACAATGTGGTTGAAGTAGCAAAACCCCATCACTTGATCGCGCAGCGCGTGGTGTCCGGGCGGACGCATGAGGCTGAAACTTTGCTCGCCGGCCAATGCCGTCCGTGCGACCGCCACCGCAGCGCCGGTGGCGCGAGCGGCGTGCTCGTAGATGTTTGGGTAAGCCGGACAATCGGCGTCGAAATCCGCACGTGCGGCGCGGATTGCTTCGAGGTGCTCAGCGGTGTGCGCCCGGAGGAGAGTGGCGTCGTCGGCAATTTCTGGTAAGCGCCATTCCCAATCGGGATGGCGTTCGCGCAACAACGGCCGAGCGCGAGTGACACGGGCCGGGCGTTCAACGTGGCCAGGGCGCGCGTATTCCGCGCAGCGAGGGTCGTGGAGAATAATCATGAAGAGGCGACACGCATGTCGCCGGAAATGGGAAACAGGCGACAGGAGGGTCGCCTCTCCGTTATTTCTTCGGGATTTCTGCGGGAATGGGATGCGGTTCCTGATCGTCGCGCTTCGAATCTGTGAGACCCCTGCGTTCCAGGAGCGGTTGTAGATCTGGCCCGTGACCGGTGAAATTTTTGAATTGCTGGAGCGCGTCTTCGCTGCCTCCGCGAGAGAGGAGAGTCTTGCGAAAACGATCGCCGTTCTCCCGTTTCAAGCCGCCGTTGTCTTTGATCCACTGCACCGTGTTCGCGTCCAGAACCTCGCTCCAGATGTAGGAATAATAGCCGGCCGAGTAGCCGCCGGAGAACGAGTGCGAGAAATACGGGGTACGATAGCGAGGTGGCACGGGAGCAAAATCGACGCCTGCTTTATGCAGCGCCTCCGCTTCAAACTTAAGCGCGTCCTCTGGAATCTCGTTCGGTTTTAACTGATGCCACGCCTGATCGAGCAACGTGGCTGCGAGGTACTCCGTCGTCTTGAAACCTTGGTCGAATTTTTGCGAATCGAGCACCTTCTTGAGTAGTTCCGGCGGCATCGGCTCGCCGGTTTTGTAATGTTTGGCGTAGTTTTTTAGAATCTCCGGCCAGGTGCGCCACATCTCATTCACCTGCGATGGGAATTCCACGAAATCGCGTGGGACGTTTGTACCGGAGAAGCGCGGATATTTGACGTTCGAGAACATGCCGTGGAGCGCGTGTCCGAATTCGTGAAACGCAGTCGTGACTTCATCAAACGTGAGCAACGTGGGCTCGCCGGCCGGCGGTTTGGGAATGTTAAGATGGTTCGCGACGACCGGTTTGGTGCCGAGAAGGTCGGTCTGCGAAACGTATTCGTTCATCCAGGCGCCGCCGCGTTTCGAGGGCCGCGCGTAGTAATCGCCGATGAAGAGCGCAAGCGGCTTGCCGTCTGCGTCCGACACTTCCCAGACGCGCACGTCCGGCTGGTAAACAGGGAGATCTTTCCGCTCCTTGAACGTGATTCCGTAGAGCTGTGTAGCGGCGTAGAAGACACCGTCTTCAATCACGCGATTAAGTTCGAAGTAGGGCTTCAGCTCGGACTCGTCGTAGGCGTAGCGATCTTTCAAAACTTTCTCGGCGTAGAAGCTCCAATCCCACGCCCCGAGTTCGAAGTTGCCGCCTTCTTTCTTGATCATGGCCTGGAGATCGGCCGCTTCGCGTTTCGCGTTGGCCAGGGCGGGCGGTGCGAGATCGCTGAGTAGTTTGTTCACCGTCTCGACGTTCTCGGCGGTCTGGTCTTCCAGTTGATAGGCGGCGTGGTTTTTGTAGCCGAGAAGCACCGCCCGCTCGGCGCGGAGACGAGCGATCTTCTTCACTGTTTCGAGGGTGTCGAACGCGCCGCCGTGGCTGTTACGCGCTAGCGACGTTTTCATGATGCGCTCGCGCAAGGCGCGATCTTCGAGTGAGGAAAGGACAGGCTGGCCGCTCGTGTTTTGCAGCGCGATGATGAATTTGCCGTCTTTCTTTTCCTCTTTCGCGGTCGCGGCGGCACCGGCGATGTCGTTATCAGACATGCCTTTGAGCTGCGCGCGATCGTCCACCACGACGCCGTCGGCGTTCTTCTCTTTCAGGACATCCTGGGTGAATTTCGTCTGCAGTGTGGCGAGCTCCGCGTTCATCGCTTTCAGCTTCGTCTTGTCGGGATCGGAAAGCTTGGCGCCAGCGCGGACGAAATCTTTGTAATAGCGTTCGAGCAGGTATTTCGATTCGGCGTCGAGGCCGAGGTCCTCGCGCTTGTCGTAGAGCGCCTGGATGCGCGCGAAAAGCTTGCCGTTGAGCAGAATCGCGTCGTGATGCGCGGAGAGTTTCGGCGCCATCTCGCTTTCCACTTTCTGGATTGCGGGATTAGTGTTCGCGCCGGCGAGGTTGGAGAAAATGTTATCGACGCGCGTCAAAGTCTGCCCGGTGCGTTCCAGAGCGACGAGCGTGTTATCGAAAGTGGCTTCGTCCTTCTGATTCGCGATCACCTCCACTTCCTTTAACTGCTCGGCCAGCGCGGCCGTGTAGGCGGGGGCGAAATGCTCATCCTTGATTTTGTCGAACGGCGGATAGTGAAACGGGAGCGGGCTCTCTTTCAGAAGCGGATTGTCGCTTGTCGCGGCGGCGGTTGTTTTTTGCGCGGGAGAAGGGGAAGGCGTGGCGGCGAGCATGGAGGAAAGCGGCAGGACGGCGATCGCGCCCAGCAGGCAGAGTGATGGCAGTGTTTTTTGCATATAGTTGTGGGAGTTGAGAGCGACCGTCGAACGCTCCGCGGCGGGGCCGTCGGAAGCGGGTCCGCAAACGTGCAACAGTGGGCGGGGATTTCAAGGGAAGGCCGGGGTGACCCGCCCGAGGAGCGGTCGATCCGCGATTCATAAACTATGGACACGAAGAGAGTTTTGACGATTGCGTTGGCGGCGGCGTTTGTGGCGAGTGCGTTGCCAGCCCGCGCTGAGGAAGAAAAAACGGTGACGGAAAAGACGGCTGAGGTTTGGGACAAAACCAAAGAAGTCGCTAAGGAAACCGGCGAGGTCATCGCAGACAAGACGAAAGAGGCGGTCGCGGCGGTGGAGGACGCGATCGATAAACCGGACGCCGACGCCAAAAAGGTAAACGTCCAGATTACCGACAAGGGCATTCAGATGGATCACAGCCTGCCGGCCGGGAAGACGGCGTTCATCGTGAAAAACACCGGCAAGGAAAAGCACAACTTCGAGATTGAAGGAACGAATCTCACGAAGAGCTTCTGGCTTGCCATCTCACCCGGCGATAGCAAGACGATGCAGGTGGACCTGAAGGCGGGAACGTACGAGGCCGATTGCAAGTTGCACGGCACGAAAGAGCCGCACGTGAAGTTGACCGTAAAGTAAGCGCCCGCTGTGCAGCATGGTGGGAAGATCGCTCTCCCCACCATGTGCGGCCCAAACCGCCGGGGCGCCTCAAATAGCCCTGACGTTCTAGAATTCCACCGAGAGGCCGGCGTAGCCGCTGCGTTCTGCGGCAGGATCAATGCTTCCACCGCCGAAGGGGAAGATGCGGGAGTAATACTTCTTATCCGCCAAGTTGGAGATGCCTCCGATAAGGCGGACGTTGTGGGTCAGATAGAACTCGCCCGAGAGGTTGAATACTTCGTATGAAGGAATCTGTGCAGGCGGAATGCCCACGCTCCCCAAGTTGGAATCCTGCCAGAATTGCGGTGAAACGTAGACGCCGGAGAAGGTGACGTTGAAGCACTTGTCGCGTTTGAAGGTGATGCCGCCTTTCAACACCAGATCAGGCGCATAGGCGGGGGTGTTCCCGACAAACGTGCGTGTGGTCATCGGCACGATCTGTGTGCTATCGGTAAATTCCGCGTCCAGGACCTGCGCGTTGCCGAAGACGATCAGCTGATACGGACGGAGCGGCGCGGGATTGTAAACTTCCTTGGCCGTGCTCTTGCCGTCCGACTTCCCATCGATCACAGCAGGCCCGAGATCGTTTTGGAAGGGCGCCAGGAGATCATAGGAAGCTTCTCCTTCAAAACCGCGGTGCCGGGTGCTGCCGGTATTGACCAAGAAGGTATCGCCAGGATTAGCTCCCACGACAGAGCGTGTCTCGGTGCGGTTGTCGAACTCCAACCAGAAAAGACCCACATCGTACCAAAAGCCTTTGATCGGAGTGCCGTGGACGCCTAGTTCAATATCAAGGGACCGGAAGGGATCGGGCGATTGCCCGGGCAGAACCGCGTTGCGTGTGCCGGCGACGTCGAAGAAGCGCACTGGCCGCCAGCCGGAGGAGGCGCTGAAATACGTTTCGTTATTCCCGGCGAAATCATTGCCAAGACCGATGCCCCATAGCGGGATGAGCTTGTCGGCATCGCGATTTGAAGGCAATCCCCGGCCCAAGTAAGGCGCGACCGTGGCATCGACGTTGACCTGTTCGTGATCGAGGCGGAACGAGGGGACGATGTGGAATTTGCCGATGCGGATGAGGTCCTCAATGAAGAAGGCCTGGTAATCGGAGGTGCGTGATTGATCGAGCGCGACGCTGGTGGAAGTGGTGCCGCGCGGAGCATAGAGGAAACCGGGGCCGGCGTTCGCGGCCGTTAGGTTGTAGCGCTGAAACGGCGCGTCGCCGTGATAGACAAGGCCGCCGAAGGTGAAGGCACTGCCGCGGAACATGCCGTCGCCGCCCCAACGTTTGCGGACACGCAAGTCGACGCCGCCATTATTAAATTCCTCATAGGCAATCACGGTACTGGTAGGGAAGGCGCCAGTAGCGCGGTTCAGGTTTCCCGCGGAGCGCGAATCGATATCCTGGTGTGTGTACCAACCTTTGGCTTGGAGGAGCCAGCCGTCGCCGAATTCGAGTTCGTAGCGCAGGGCTACAGTGTATCGGTCGACCCAGTTATGGTTGTAGGGCGTGGTCGCTTGATCTGGATTGCTCTGGTAGTCCGAAAGAAAGGGGAAGCGGCCGGGGTCTTCGCCATCGAAACGGCTGGCGTGGATATCGAGCGCGAGGAGTTGATGCGAATCGGGGCGCCAGCCGAGATAGCCATTGGCCTGCCAGAGATCGTATGAGTTAAAGTCGCGCTGCGTATCGGAGGTGCGGTAGTAGGCATCTGCTCGGAACTCCACCGCACCGGAAGCTTGCTGGACAGAGCCGTAGCTGGAGTAGGTGCTATCGGGGCCGCCAGTTTGCTCGAAATACCCACCCAAAGGCGAGCCCGGCTCGGGATGTTTGGTCACATAGTTGATCGCCGGCGCGGGCTCCGGTCCGTAGAGCAGACTGCTGCCGCCGCGAATGATTTGAATCTCGCTCACGCTCTGCGGAACCGGCACGTAATAGAGAGTCGGAAAACCGATCCAGTCGGCCATGAGTGGCAGGCCGTCCTGGAGGAAGAGGGTGTATTCCGATTCCTGCGGATTGCCGAGCCCGCGGTAGCTGAAATTATATTGGCCGGGGCTCTGCTGCTCGCTCACGATCAGGCCAGGCGCTTTGGTGAACTGTTCCTGGAGATTGTTGTTTTCGATCGGCGGCTGCTTGTCGAGTTTGATCACGGTTGCCTTCTTCGTCACCGTGATCTCGGTGCCTGAGACTTCGGGCATGATGTGCTCAAGTTTGGGGCGGTAGTCGTCCCGCGGGTGCGGCGTCGGCTCGACCGCTGCTGTGACGACGATTCCTTCGTTTGTAGTCGTCCCTGCCGGTTCGGAGGAGCCCCTAGCGGTGTCAGCTCGTGCGGCGGATGCGGATGGTCCCACGGCTGACTGCGCCAACGCGAGCGGCGCCATTGGCAAAAAAACGGCGGCGACCGCCGCGAGAGTAAGGCTCAGAACGGGTGCTGCAGTCCGCTTGGAATTCACGGTTCGGTAAGGCATTCGGTCGGATTACAAGAATGACACCTGTCGATCAAGACATTTTTGTAATGTTCCAAAAATAACCGACCGAGTGGCGTCGGCTCAGACCGGAGAACCTTCCCCGGCTGGGAAAACGAGGGTGAGAACTGCCCCACTGCCCGCCTCGCTGCGGGCGGTGGCAGAGCCGCGGTGCAGATCCATGATGGACTTCACGAGGGCCAGGCCGAGACCTGTTCCTTCCGAACTGCGCGCGGAATCCGCGCGGTAAAAGCGATCAAAAATGCGCGGCAAATGCTCGGCCTCGATGCCCGGCCCGTTATCCTGCACCGCCACCTCAGCCTGCGCGGACTTGACGTGGAGCGTGATCCCGATCGCGCCGCCATCCGGAGTGAAACGAAGCGCGTTTTCCACCAAATTGCTGACCGCGCGCCCAAAAAGCAGCGCATCCGCATAGATCTCGCCTTCGCCATGGCAAGCGATCGTGACGTGCCGCTCCTCCGCGATGGTCTGGAAATAGCCGGCGATCTTTTCCAAAGCCGCGCGCCCATCGAACCAGGTCCGGCAACCGGTCGCCGCTGGTGAGCGTCCAGTTCT
>JBDUAH010000072.1:0-9694 GCA_040004745.1 Chthoniobacterales bacterium
CCAGCATCATCAAACCCATGATGCTCTTGCCGTTGATCTGCTCGCCTTCCTTCTCTACCCATACCTCGCAACGGAAACGGCTCGCGATCCGCACAAACATTGCCGCCGGCCTGGCATGCAGGCCAAGACGGTTCACGATCGTGACCTCCTTCTCGACCTTTTCTCCGGCAGCCTTGCGGTGGAGCAGTCCCATTTACCCTTCTTTCCTTCCCATCAAATCGAGCAGCTTCTCATTAAATTCGACCGCGCTATTGCGTCCGAGCGCCTTTAATTTTTGATCCATCGCGGCGACTTCCACCAGACGGGCCACGTCACGACCCTGCCGTACTGGAATGGTTGTATGAGGGATCTGTATTTTCAGAATGTCGTAGTATTCACGGTCCAGCCCGATCCTATCGACCTCCTCCAAGTCCTGCCAATCTTTTAACGTCACCACGAGGTCGAGCCGCTTCTCGATCCGGATACTGCCGATCCCAAAGATGGAGGCGACGTTGATAATCCCAATGCCGCGCACTTCCATGTGATAGCGGGTCAACTCGGGCGCCGTCGCCATGAGTTCACGCCCTTCGAAGGAAGTAATCCGCGTCACGTCATCCGCCACCAGGCTGTAGCCGCGCTCGATCAAACCCAGCACACACTCGCTCTTTCCGATGCCGCTGTGTCCGCGAATCAGAACGCCGATGCCGAGCACATCCACCATGCTACCGAATTCGGTCACAGTGGGCGCGAAATCGACTTCCATCGCGATCGTGGCGGCGTTGATGAAACGCATCGTCACCATTGGCGTGCGAAAGACGGCAATCTCCATTGCCTCCGCCGCCGCCAGCAGCGCCGGCTCCAAGTGCGCTCCACGCGACACCACCACGCACGGAATCTTCCGTTCGCAGAGCGCGCGGAAGCGTTCCACGCGGGTCTTCGCCGGCAAGCTTTCGAGGTATGACTGCTCCGCCGAACCAAAAACCTGCACCCGCTTCTCCGCGAAATATTTGTAGAACCCGGAGAGCGCGAGGCCCGGGCGGTTGATGGTGGGCTCACGAATCTTGCGTTGGAAGCCGACGCGCTTGCCTTCCAACTTCATCTGAAGCGTCGCAGCGTGAGCTTCAAAGAAGCTCTCCACCGTCACGACCGGCACGTTCTTCCGGAGAGGTGCGCTTGTGGTCACGGAAGATGTAGTAGCGGTTCGGTCGCTCATGCGCTTCCTTCATGTATCGCGGACGCGAAGCGATTACCACCCTCGCGTGCGCGATGTCCGATGAGGAGCGGCGCGCTTCCTACCGCCGCGCGGCGTTTAAGAACGCCCCCCTTGCTACTTCCGCGCGGGCTCGATCAATCCGAACTCCCCGCCCTTGCGCCGGTAAAGCACATTCATCCGGCTGCTGCGCGCATTTAGGAAAACGATGAACTGCCGGCTGGTCGACATCTCCAGTTGCAAAACGGCTTCATCCACAAACATCGGTTTCACCGGATATCGCTCGCTCCGAACCACCGGATGGTGCGTGCCGTTCTCTTCGTCCTCGCTCTCCGGCTCCACCGGCTCGGATTCCAGCACATGCTCTTCCAAATGCTGCACGATGTCGGTCCGCGGACGATGCTTCTTCATCAAACGCGTCTTGTACTTCCGCATCTGACGCGCCACTTTATCGACCACAGCATCGATCGCCGCATACATGTCGTCGGTTTCTTCCGTCGCCTCGATCGTGATGTGATTCGAGCAAACCAGAACCACCTCGGCGGAATGGCGATGCTTCACCACCTCCAGAATGGCGTGCGCCTCAATGATTTTCGGATAATCGAGATGCAGGTTCTCGATTTTCTTGGTGACGTAATCGTTGATCGCCTCCGTGATTTGCAGGTGGCGGCCGGTCACCTTGACCGGAGGATTCGTGTTAACTGTTTGCATGTGGTCCTTTCGTGATCTTCAAACTTCGGCCCGATTCGGGCGCAGCCATTCGTTCCGTCTTCTAATTGTGACGTGATGGTCTCTTGACGCAACCGCCCGCGGTTGTGCGAAGTAAATCCGCGGCTCATAAAGTGGGGAGCGCGGCGGTCGGAATGTTGCCGCCCCGTATCGACCAACGCCAGAAACGGCATCGCATTCTCGCGCGCTTCATGCCCCCATGTAGCGCCACCGGCACAAGCGGCCAATCTGGTTCCGCATTCGAAATGGTCCTGCGTGCTTTCGTCACAGCGCGCGCGACGATATTTCGAGTAAGCTATCGGCAGGCATCATGAATCACTTCCTTTCTACTTGGGATCACGAACGGACGCGAGGCTAAGGAGCCCCAGTCGCAATTAGCCATGACCACCATCCGCCCCGTCAAGAATTCCTCGGCCGCAGCGCTGGTCGGCATTTGGTCGATGTTGATGGCCGTCTTCATCATCACGATCCTCTTCGTCGGTCGGGAAATTCTAATGCCGCTGGCGCTGGCCGCGCTGATCACATTCCTCCTCTCGCCATTAGTGGCGCGGCTTGAGCGCTGGATCGGTCGCATCGCGGCGGTCTTGTTGGTCATCATTATTCTTTTCGGCGCCCTGGGCGGCGCTGGCTGGTTGCTCGCGCGGCAAGTCATCGATCTCGCGGCCAAGCTCCCCGACTATCAATCGAACATCGAGACCAAGTTGCGCTCCATCCGCTTGCCCACCGGCGGCATCATGAAACGCGCCACCGCCAGCTTTGAGCATCTGCAGAAAGAGTTGCCCACGCAGGTCGAAGCGGAACCCAACCCGAGCGAAGCGACAGCCGGCGCGTCGCCGATTCCCAGCCCATCGAGACTCACTCGCGCAGGAAACCGCCTGGCGGACTCGCTCCCGGCCGGCAACTCGCCCGCGCAACCAGCACCTATCCCGGTAAAAATCGTGGAGGGTCAAAACGGTTTGCCTCGTTTGCTCCAACAAGCCGTCGCCGCCATCCTCAGCCCGCTCGGCACCGCCGCGCTGGTGCTACTCCTCGCGATCTTCATGCTCTTGAAACGCGAAGATCTGCGCGGCCGCATCATTCGCCTCATCGGCCAGGGACATATCAGTGAAACGACGCGCGCGATGGACGACGCCGCGCATCGCGTTTCGCGTTATCTGACCATGCAGTGCCTGGTCAATGCGGGCTACGGAATCCTCATCAGCACTGGCCTCTACTTCATCGGAGTGCCGAACGCGATTTTGTGGGGCGCGTTCGCCGGTGTGCTTCGGTTCATTCCCTACGTCGGACCGTGGATCGGCGCTGCGGTTCCCATTCTGCTTTCCTTCGCCGTCTCGACCAGTTGGCTCACGCCGATCTACACTCTTAGTCTCTTCCTCGTCCTTGAACTGATAAACGCCAATGCCCTGGAACCCTGGCTCTACGGGTCGAGTACCGGCGTGTCGTCCCTCGCGCTCATCATTTCCGCGGTCTTTTGGACATGGCTCTGGGGTCCGGTTGGCCTTCTTCTTTCTACTCCGCTCACGGTCTGCTTGGCGGTGATGGGCCGACATGTTCCACGGTTGCAGTTTCTCAGCGTGCTCCTGAGCGAAGAACAGGCGCTTTCGCCGGCGGAGGAATGCTACCACCGGTTGCTCGCCTCCGGCGTGACTCAGGCCAACACCCTCGCGGAAAGATATCTGAAGTCGAACTCGCTCACCGCCCTCTACGACAACGTGCTCTTGCCCGTCATCATCGCGACCGAAGTGGATGTGCAACGAGATAGCGTGGAAGAACCCGAACGCGCCGCGCTTTACGACAACCTCGCCGACATGACGGAGGACTTCAGCTCCCGCCCGGCGGTGCCGTCGAATTTGGAAGCGGACAAATCCATCGCCGAGGAAGTGCAGGCATCGGCGCCATCAATCGCAGATCGCGTTCTGGTTCTGCCAGCGCGCGCAGAGCGTGATCAGGTCGCCGGACTGATGCTGGTGCAGTTGCTTCGTCACCGAAACTTCGAGGTGGAAAATCTCTCCGCTCAGATGAGCGCGGCGGAACTGGTGGAAGCCGCAATCAAAGCCGACCCCGACGCCATTTGCATTTCCGTCGTGCCGCCCTCCACCTTGATCCATGCGCGTTATCTGACGCGGAAACTGCGGCAGCGTCTTCCCCGTACGAAGATCGTGGCCGCCTTCTGGGGCGCGACCGAGAACGTGGCCGAAGCGGCGGAGGGACTGCGCAATTCTGGTGCCGACGAGACGGTCGTCTCTTTCGCGGAAGCCGTCGTCCAACTGTCGAAATTCGCCGCTCACACGTCGGACGAAATGACGCCTGCGGCGCTTCCCGAAAACGAAGAGCAACGCCTCGAACAGCTCTTCGCGCTCGGAATTCTCGATTCTCCTAACGAAGAATTCTTCGACCACATGGCCGCCCGCATGACCCGCATTTTCCAGGTCCCGATGGCCTTCATCGCTTTCGTCGATCGCGAGCGGGAGTGGTTTAAGGCACAGATGGGGTTGCCGACAGATGTGGCGATCACGCGTTCGGCTCCGCGCAAACTCTCGATTTGCAGCCACACCGTGGAGGCGAACGAGCTTCTCGTGGTGGAGGACATCGCCCGCGATCGCCGCTTTGCGAACAATCCATTACTGAAAGATCTCGGACTGCGTTTTTACGCGGGTACGCCGTTGCGCATCAATAAACTCCCGGTCGGGACGCTCTGCCTGCTCGACGTAAAGCCGCGCCGTTTTTCCGAGGAAAATCGCCGACTCCTCCAAGTCCTGGCAGATGAAGTGGTGATGGAATTGGAGCGCCGTCTCGAGGCGCAGTCCGCTCTGGTTCCGGTTGCGTAGACCAGCTCTACATCTTGAATCGCTCGCCCAGATAGAGCTGGCGACTAATGGGATCATTGATCAAGAAATCCTTTGTGCCTTCGCTTTCGACGCGGCCTTCGAAAATCAAATATGCCCGGTCCACAATCGAAAGCGTTTCGCGCACGTTGTGGTCCGTGATCAAAATCGCGAGGCCGGATTTCCGGAGGTTGACCACGATCTGCTGCACATCGTAAACGGCGATCGGATCGACGCCGCTGAAAGGCTCATCGAGCATCAGCAACGTCGGGTTCGTGACCAGCGAGCGTGCGATCGTTAGGCGACGCTTCTCGCCACCGCTCAAGGTCAGTGCGGTATTCTTCGCAATCTTTTCGATCCCGAATTGGTGCAGCAATTCATCGCAACGTTGGCGGCGCTCGTATTTCGACAGCGGTAACGTTTCCAGAATCGCGAGGATGTTCTGCTCAACCGTCAGTTTGCGAAAGATCGATTCTTCCTGCGGGAGGTAGCCCATCCCGAGGCGCGCGCGGCGGTGCATGGCGAAATTCGTCACCTCTGTGCCGGAAAACATCACGCGCCCACTGTTTGGCCTAACGAGTCCAACGATCATGTAAAAGCTCGTCGTCTTGCCGGCCCCGTTCGGCCCCAGCAGGCCCACGATTTCTCCTGCGCGGACGTTGATGTTGACGCCGTTCACGACCGCGCGGCTATCGTAGATTTTTACCAACTCCTCTGTCTCCAAGACCTTCTCGATCTGCACCGCGGACGTTCGAGCGGGCGCGACAGATTGGGCGGTCACCGTCCGGCCGTTCATGGCTTCGGAGTCGCTTCCTTTTTCGGTTCCTGCCGAATTTCCGTCCGGCTCGGACCACGCGTCGTTAACTGCCCGCTCTGGTTGATCACCATCACCGTGTCGGGACTGGTGGCCACGTGCATGTTCAACCCGCTCTGCACCCTCGGCGTGCCAGTCATTTCCACGTTGCCATCCGTCGTCGTGTAAACCGCTCGTTCCGCCCGGCCGATCGAGCGCACGGGCGCACCGCCTTCCTCACCAGGCGATTCGCGCACAACCGCCACGTTTCCTTCGGCGATCGCCTTCTCCAGGCCCTTCTGTTCGCCGCGTCCGAGATAAACGGTGAGCTTATCGGCCTGCAGGCTGAAGCGTGGATCTTTCACGATCACCTTGCCGGTAAAGGTGCCGATGTATTCCTTGGAGTTGAAGTCGGCCTCGTTCGAGTAAATCTCGGTCGTAATCGCCTCATTTGTTGGCGCGCCAAAAGCGCCTCCGACTGTCGCGGCGAGCGGGTCTTTTTTTTCGTGCGATTTTTCTGAATCTTTCTTCGCTAGCTTCGGGGTCGCTGCAGCCGGCGAGGAAAGTGCCACCGGCGCCGCGCCTTGTGCTAGCATCTCGCTCGTGGTGCCTCCGATCAGCAGAAGCGCGCAAACTAGAAAGCGTGTCATTTACCGGTCTTCCCCAGCAGATCGCCTTGGTTCTTGATCACCATCTTCACGTTTCCGACGAGCGATCCCATCCGCTTGTTCGTGTCGAACTGGAGCGTGTCTCCTGCGATGGTGAAATCCGTCCGCGTGATTGTGGTTCGCTGCTTCGAGGTAATGATACGCGTGGTCAGATCGAGGATAGAGCTGGGCATATCGATCGACAGATCCGGCGTGCTCTCAGGAGTAAAGGTGGTCATTTTTACGCCGGTAAACAGTATGTGACTTTGATCGATCCGCTTCGCGACGGCGGCTTCGAACTTGGCCTGCAGTTCGCCCTGCAGATTGTAATCCGGCAAAACCAGACCCTTCGCTTCGTGGCCGATCGGCAGTGGCACATCGGTCAAACTCGGAGTTGGAGATGCCTTTGGACGCTGGGCGCGCGGCTTCTTCTCCGATCCGGTTGCGATCACCGCCGACCCGAGAAAACCGACGACAATGATTGCCACAGCTGCTCTCCTTTTCCGAGAGCAACCGCTACGAGACGGCCGCATGGATAGCTTTAAACACGCGCAGATGCTTCGGCAAATGCTTAAGCGGAATCTGATTGGGTCCATCCGAGAGCGCTCGCGCCGGATTCTCATGCACTTCCATAAACAACCCGTCGCAACCGGCCGCTAGTGCCGCCCGCGCCAAAACCGGCGCGAGAATCCCATCGCCGGATGTGGTGTCGCCCGCGCCACCAGGTCGTTGCACGGAGTGCGTGGCGTCAAAAATCACGCGGTAACCGGCTTCGCGAATCCAAAAAAGCGAACGCATGTCGGCGACAAGATTATTGTAGCCAAAGGTGGTGCCGCGCTCGGTGAAGACAAACTTCTCGTTCCCAAACGCGGTGAGCTTTTCCGCGATGTTCCGCACATCGAGCGGCGCAAGGAATTGGCCTTTTTTCACATTCACCGCGCGGCCCGTCTCGGCTGCAGCTTGCAGGAGATCGGTTTGCCGGCAGAGAAACGAAGGGATTTGTAGCACATCGATAAACTCGCCAGCAATCCCAGCCTCCTCCGCGGTGTGCACATCCGTCGTCACCGGCACTTTCAACCCGCTCCCAATCGCCGCCAGGATTTCGCAACCATCCCGCGCCCCAACCCCGCGGAACGAGCGCACCGAGGTGCGGTTCGCCTTGTCGTAAGAGGCTTTAAAAATGAATGCGATCCCCTCACCCGCGCAGATTTCGTGAATCCGCCGCGCCATCCGCCAGACGAACTTTTCCGTTTCGATCACGCACGGACCGAGAATGAATGCCGGAGATTCCCCCCCGATCGTCACAGTTCCAATCTTGAGAGGTTGCGGCTTCACCGAGCAGATGATCAATCAAGAAGGCGCCGCGCACAACGGTCACAGCGGTTCAGGAGATTTTTCAGATCGGCTGGTGCCGGGCGTTTCGGATCGAATCGTAAATCGCGAGCGGCAGATAGAGGAACGCGAAAAAAACGAGCGCCAGGCCATGCATTTGCAGGAGGTAAAGCGGCCAATAATCCGAGAGCAGACTCAGGAGCGAAAACGCTTCCGGCTTGTGCAGGAGGAAGCCGTAGTTGACTCCTGTGAGTAGATCGACGGTGAGCGCGGAGACGAAATAAAACTCCGACCAAAGAAAGGCGCGAACGATCGACACTTTATACGGCCGAAGGCCGCGCGTGAGCATGAGGAAAACAACGCCGATGATGATTCCGCTGTGCGCGACGAAGAAACTAATGAAGCGTAAATCGGGAAAGGCGAAGCGTAGATTCGGCGTGAGCACAGCCTGGAGCGTTCCGCCGATTCCCCAAAAATAGGCGACCTCAAACCAACGTCGATTCCCGGATGCCAGTGTAACCACGATCACCACCATCGCCCAATCGCACATTTGCATCGGCAAGGTGGCCTCCCACGGTTGTTCGCCCCACTTGCGGATGAAAAGCAAATAAACGACGTAGTTCCCGATCAAAATCGCGGAGAGCGAATGCGCGATGGATCGCTCGACCGCCTGTGATTTCGTTTTCCTAACGAGCGCTGCGAGCGCAAACGGCAGCGCCACCGTCAGAAAAATCACAGCCAAATGTTCCAAGCCGAACGCGTGAAACTCTCCCGGCTCGTTCATCGCTCACTCCGCGCGGCCGCCCGCGCTACCGAATGATCCAGAGATTGCAGGGAATCACATCCGTGACCCATGCGATGTGGGGCGGGATGCCGTCAGAATCGTGAGTCACTTCCACCGGCACCACCAGCAAATCGGCTTCCACAGATTGAACGAAATCCGACGCGGCAAATCCTGTATTGCTGCGGATGCAACGAGCATCGATCGGGACATCGGTCGCCCCCGCCGCGTCGATGAATTCCTCCAGCGCTCTCTCCTCCTCTTCCAGCGTAGGCACAGCGGGCTGGTTGACGGACGCCTTTTTATTCGCGCGTAGAGTCGCCCGTGCCGCATCGAAGGATGAGTAAACGCGAAGGACGTAAAGACGCTCGCATTTTTCCCGCTTCGCCAGGTGCAACGTCCGCTGCAGCGCTTGCTTGGAATGTTCCGAGTAACCCGGGGGCACATAGAAGGCAATGCGGCACATCGGCTTCGGGTTGCGCTCCGGTTTCGTGAAAAGCATCACTGAACAGTTCGCCTCGCGCACCAGTCGTCGGGCCACGTTTCCGAGAAAGGAACGGAGGACGACCGTCCGCTCGAGCGCGCCAGCTATGATCAGCTCCACCACGTTGTCCTCCGCGGCTCTGAGAATCGACTCCGTCGGGCCGCCATCCTGATAGTGAATGGCTGAATCCGCCGGCAATCCCACCTCCGCCAAGGCGACCGCGAAACGCTCTGTCGTGGCTTCGGATTTCTCGCCTACGTAGATCAAATGCAACTGCGAGCCGAAGCGGTTGCGTATGCGCTTGGCTTCCGCCAGGACCTGTTCGAATCGCGGCGAGAACGTGCTCGCGACCGCGATCCTTGCGTAAATGGGGTCGTTCATGAAGGCAGCGCTACTTTCCCGATGCGAAGCCCTTTCGGCTACAAAAATTCCGCACTATCGAGCCGTTGCCTTGCGTAGCCGCACGGGCCGTTCCACCTTCCCGCTTCATGCGGCGCGCGATTTATCCCGGCAGCTTCGATCCGGTCACCAATGGCCACCTGGACGTGATCGAGCGCGCTCGCAAACTCTTCGACGAAGTGATCGTCGCCGTGGCGGTGAACGATCAGAAGCAACCGTTTTTCAGTTTAGACGAGAGGTTGAAAATGCTACGCGCGACCGCGGGAGGATACGATCGCGTCCAGATCCTGCCGCTCGATGGATTGCTGGTCGATTTCGCCGTGAAACGAAATGCCATCGCGATCGTGCGCGGTTTGCGCGCGGTCTCGGATTTCGAATTCGAATTCCAGATGGCGCTGATGAATCGTAAACTGGAGGCGACGGTCGAAACCATCTTTCTCATGCCGAAAGAGGAATACACCTATCTCAGCTCGCGGATCGTAAAGGAGATCGCGCGCCTCGGCGGCGACATCGCC
>JBDUAH010000073.1:0-9660 GCA_040004745.1 Chthoniobacterales bacterium
AATCGAACTGGAGCATGACGGACGGATAGAGCGAGGCGATGTCGCAATGCCAGACTTTCCGCGCCACGCCGGTGAAGAAAATATCGGTGTAGCCGCCCTCAAAGCCGACAGCCATCGGCATTTCGGGAATGGAATGGCGCTGGCGGAAATATTCGCGGAGGAAGAGGGCGTTGATGCGGGTGGCGTTGCCGCGCACGATCACGTCCTGATAGTTGTAGGGGAAAATCTGCGCCTGGATGAAGTAGCTCGGGCTGAGCAACTCGGAAACGGCGCGGGTCTCGCGCACGGCGCAAAGCGCGCGGCGCCGGAAACGCTCTTCGCCCGCCAGATAAGCGCGTTGTAATTCCTTCCCCGCCAAGGTGGAGACTTCAGCGCTCTCGCAAAAGCCAAAATGCCGCGCCACATCCGCACGCTCGAACCCGCCTAACGAACGCATCCCGACATCGTAGAAGTGCGCGAGCAAAAACGTGTCCACGAAATGCCGGCCATCGACCGCAAACTTCGGATAATCGATCGTCTTCTCGGCGATCTGCAGTCTCGAGGGACGCGAACGCAGGAACCCGCCGCTGCGGCCCCAATCAAGCTTCGTTTTCGCCTTGCGCGCTCGCGCGACCAAATAGGGCAGGTCGAAACGAAAGAGATCGTGCCCTTCGATCACGTCCGGATCGCGTTCTTTGATAATTGTCGTTAGGCGCTTGATCGCGGCATGCTCGGATTCATCCGCGTTTGCCGCATCGATGACGATGAGTTCTTCCCAGCCGCTGTTGTCGGAAAGCGCGATGCTGGCGAGGTGGTGTTGCGACGCTTCCGCGAGATCGCCTTCGCCAGCAGAAGCGATGGTTTCGATTTGCAGGCGCTTCACTTCTTCGAGCGCCATGCCTTTGAAGAGAGTTCGCCCGGTCGCGGTGAGGTAATGCTGCACCGGATCGCTCAGGGCGAAGACGCTGCGACCCGCGCTCTTCAAGCCATTGCGGAGGGCGATCAACTCCTTCCAACTATTGGCCGTGAGCAGCCAATTGTAACGCAGGTCGCCCGCGAGCTTTTCCGCGTTCTCGAGTCCGAGATCGGCGACGTCGCCATCCGCCCACACGAAGGGATGGAAAGGCTCAATCTCGACCGCGGTGCTGCCGTCTTTTTCGCGACGATACACGCGCATCGTTCCCGTATCGCCCATCTCGACCGCGACGATGCGCGGCGTCGGGTCCGCGCCAAAAAGCAGCTCGTTATCTTCGAAAGCCATCGCCGATTTGCGTCAGTCTATTCAGTGCCGGTTCGATCGAATTCCGCCGCGCGCCATGCTCCACGGATGCGTTGGTAGATGATTTTCACTCGGTAAACTTCCTGACCAGTCGGCGTTTCGCCGCGCCGGTATTGCGCTTTCTGCTCAGGCGTGATCCAGCCCGTTAATCCTCCGACGATTTCACCGCCGGAGCTGGGATTAAACTGCCCTTTGATCGTGACGGCGACCTCGCAGCTCGCTTCGCCGGGCGTGACGCGATCGACATGGAAATCGTCGAACTTCAAAACCTCGATCGCGGCGTCACTCGGACATTGCGGACAGTCCTTGTTTACTTGATTCGGGAGAGCGGCCTTCGTCGAGCGGAGGAAAGCCACGCAATCCTCTCCGATTTCCTCCGGTTCGGGCGCGCGCTCCTTGCCCTCGTCCGCCTCCGCGTTGGGCTTCCCGCCGCCGGCAGCCGACTCACGCTCCGCTTCGGAATTCTCTCGTTCCGGTGCGGCGGCGGTGTGTGTCGTCTTTTCCGAACACGAAATGGTCAGGAAAGTCGAGAGCCCAATGACACTAAGGCGAATGATTTTCATAAAGCGGGTGAGACGGAAACGGCGCTTTCGATTCCAGATTGCGAAGCAGCATCACTCGTGAGGATCATTGCGAAGACGGTGCCGACGATCCCGCACCAGCGAAAGTAATTTCGAGCCTCACCCATCACCTATCGTCCAACTGAAGACGCGGTGCTAACCCGCCCGTAGCCATCGAATAAAAGAAACGCGCTCGCTCCGTTGCCAGAGCGAGCGCGGTCACTCAATCGCCGGTTTCGGCGACTGATATTGCGGTCTTTTGGTTAGAGACCACCGCCAGATTTCGCTTTCACCAGCGAAACGTCGGTGCCGTTGATCGCTCCGTTATTGTTCACGTCCAACCGGAAGTTCGAGTTTGTCTCCGGGAGGCCCGATTGCGACTTCGTCTGGCCGACGTCGGACGAGTTCACCGACCCGTCGCCCGTGGTATCGCCAATGAGAAAGCCGACGTTCACAGAGGTCGAGCTGAGCACGCCGCCGTTCGTTCCGGTGACGTTGGTCGCCGTAACCGCCACGGTTTGTATATCGGTCACGCCAGTCAGCGGCACTGTCATCTGATTGCCGCTAAAGGTCGGGGACCCAGCCGTTCCTGACCCCGAGACGCTGGCGTTCCCGCTCTGAATCGGACCGTCGAAGGTAAAGACGAGGGTATAACTGCCAGCCCCGTCGCGATCCTCCACCCCGCGGCCGCCAAGCGGCAGATTGGTGTCGAATGTTCCCGCCGAGTTGGTCATGCGCGAGACTGCGGAGACCAGGTTCGGGGCCGTCGGCGTCGTGGGGCATATCCCCGGACCAGGCGTTTGGTCGTAGAAGCCCGAGACCGTTCCGCTGAAGACTGAGGAAGTCGTGGTGCCCGTCGTATTAACGACGACCACGAAGTTCGAGTTCGCCGGAACAGTGAAGGAGTAAGAAGCATTCCCCACCGTCGTCCCCAATCCGCTGATACCCGTGTCGCCCAGATAGTTGGTGCCTATGTTCGCCGGATCGTAGACATTGAGGTAAGCCGCGCTTTCGATATCACCAGCACCGCCGAGGGCGGCAGTGATATTGACTGTGAAGCACGCGGGCGCCCCGCCATCGTTGGTGAAGGTGAAGGTCTTGTAGTACTTCGTGCCCGCAAAACCGCCGGCTGGCGCAGCCTTACCGGCGCAGGTGCTCGGGATGCCATTACGGCCTAACCGATCATTCTGCGTCAGATCAGACGTCGTCAGTGAACTCGAAGGGATTGTCTGGTTAGGGCCGCCACCGCAGGTCGGCAAGCTCAACGGGACCGTCTTCGATCCGCTCGCATAATTGAGGTTGAGCGAGAGAGCGATGTTTGTCCCGCAGACAAAGTCGCTCGCGGTCGAGATCTTGAACGGCACGTTGTTGGTTCCGTTCGCATCAATGACTAGGTCAGGATAAGCGGCCGAACCATTAACGATCGTCACGCCCGAAGTCGTGGTGGTGAGCGTGGCGGAGATAGCCGTCTCCATCGCGCAACCGTTGTTCTTGATCTTCGCGTTCAAGTTGAAGCACTCGAACTTGTTCACGATGCCGTTGTTGTTGCCGTTGGCCGAATCATCAATCGTGATGCCGTTCGACTCGAGCTTCGAGCTTCCGGTCATGACGAAGTTCTGCGTGGCCGTGCCGCCCACTGCCAGGGTGACCGGCACCGAGCCAGGGCTGGCAGACGCGCAGTTGCGGTTGGCGTCCGAGGCGGTCGCAGTGTAGCTGCCGGCTGGCACTTTGATTGAGTAAACGCCCACAGCATTGCTGGCGGCCGCGTAGCCATTATCCAGCGTTACCACCACGCCGGAGATCGGCGCGCCGGTTTCATCGGACGTTATCGTTCCGGTGACGGTTCCAAACGCCGGAGCATCGGTGCAGCTCGGAAAACGGAAGGCCGCGATGCGAGTGGACCAGTTGAAGGTGCCGTTCGCCTTCAGATACTCGTTTGTGTAATAGAACGTGCATTGATCGACAGGGTCGAGCGTCATGGAGCTGTAATCGCCCCAACGATTTCCTGCGCCTACCGTCTGCACGCCGGCTCCCGCTTGCATGACTGCTTCAGCGCCCATGGTGTTGATCGCGTCTGTTCCCAGACGGCCTGTGACCCAGATGGACGGCATGACGGTCGTGCTCGATTTGCTGTAGCCCAGCGCGATATTCTGGTCTTTATCCATCGTGATCGAGCCCATAAAGCGATACGCCGTATCGGGATCAAAGGTGCTCTGCTGGAAAATGGTCGGCTGGGTCACAGAACTCCCAGTGTTTCTGAATTCATACCAGCGAAGACCGCCGTGCGTGGTGTTGCTGCCGCGCACCGTGATGTTGCCGACCAAAGATTCCTGCGGCGCGGCTTGGGTGCCGTTGTTGCGATAAGCCAGGCGATACATGAAATGGCCGGAAAGGTTATCGAGGTAATCCGTCGTCGCTGCGGGCGCGGGCTGTTGCACGCAGGAGCGGCTTCCTGATCCCGTGCAAGGCGCGTTGTTGTAAGCCGCGTTCACGATCGTGCCTTCGATCAGCGCGATCGTGGGCGTAACCCCCCAGGTCACCGCGACTCGGGCGGAGTAGGTGGAGGCAGTGGTGGCGCCGGGTCCGATGATGTATGCAGCCTCACCTGCAGCCGGCGGGGTCAAACTGTCGAGGTCTGACGGGAGGATCCCGAAAGGTCTACCGGTGAGATTCGAGCTCTGGAGGCGGGCTGGGAGACCTTGGATCATCTTTTCACGCTCCATCACGTAAATACGCGAAGCGATGAAGGCGGTGCCGGCGGCATTAAAAACATGCGCGGTCATGTAGTAGCCATCCGGCCACACACCGGTGTGCGGGTAATCGACGAAGTTGAGCGCGTCGGTCACGAAGTCGTAGAGGTAATATTCGCCGGTGGCGTCGCCCGTGACGGAAACGGCCACGCACTGGTGCGAAGAACTGGTCGTCGGTCCGCCGACCACGAATTGCGAGAGAACCCAGCGGCCCGCTAGGATGTCGTAGGAAACGACCGGGTCACCGTCGTTATGCGAGGCGCAGAGACCGCCCAAAGCCTGGAAAAGCGTGTTGCCCGCAGCCGGACCGTATTGCAGCGCGCCCGTGGTCTTGTCGAAAATCGCGAAGCTGGTGTTGTTCCATTGCACGAACTGCGTTCCACCAACGCGACCGTTCACGTCGGGCGGGTTGCTCGAAGGAGCGAAACCGGCCAGGCCGACTCCGACACCATCGAAACTCACGCCCGTGGGCGTTGGCGCCGACGCGACAGGTCCCACCTCGGTGTGCAGCGCGGTATCCGGACCCGGGGCTTCCTTCGAGAGCGGCGGCTTGATCGGCTCGGCGTGATCGTGACCGGGAGCCATCTCCGGGCGGATCGGCGGTTGAAAACGCAACGCGCGGCTGCGAACCATGCGCACGGGGCGCAAGTCGTTAGGCGCGGGGGCGGAGAGCTGAGGATCGACCGCGTCGGCGCGAGATTTTGACACTCCCTGTGCCTGTACAGAGGAGCCGGTGATGCCGTTAAAGGCAAAGAACGCGAGAGCCACGCCCAGCAGGCACAACACGAAACCAACGAGTGTGCGCGGGATGAAAAACGCGGATTGATTGGAGGTCTTTTTCTTCATTTATGGATTTAATTAGGGTCCGGCAAGATCTTGCCGGTCGAAAGAGCTATCTCGACGCGATCTTTCTGTCACGTTCTTTTTGTGTTTACGTATTAAACAGATCCACGTGCAGGAACCTTGATGACAATAACTATCTGTTGATCAAAGTAATGCTGATCCCCTGATATTATTGCAATCTTTACCGCAAACCAGCCTCGTATCCGAAAATAAGCCCAAAATAGGGTGCGCATAAGCGCGGGACTGCCGGGATAATCCATCGGTAGTTTCTTCCGCTTCGCCGCCGGCAGCGAGTGACAACTGTCACGCTCCGGGTATACCTACCGGATGAACGTTCGCTTTCCGCTCGCGCTTTTCCTCGTCTCCGCACTCGCCACCTTCGCCCAGCAGACTCCGCAACAACTCGCGGACTCCGAATTGCCAGCGCTCCTCACGATCTACAAAGATCTGCACGCGCATCCGGAGCTCTCGGGCCACGAGGAGAAGACCTCGGCCTTCGTCGCGAAGGAACTCAAGGCGGCCGGCTGTGAAGTCACGGAGCATGTGGGCAAATACGAAAAGCCGGAATCGAAACCGTTCGGCGTCGTGGGCGTGATGAAAAACGGCGAGGGCCCAACCGTGATGGTGCGAACTGATATGGATGGCTTGCCGGTGGAGGAAGAAACCGGAATGCCCTATGCGAGCAAGGACACGCAGAAAAATGATGAGGGCAAAGATGTGCCCACGATGCACGCGTGCGGACACGACATCCACATGTCCACTTTCATCGGGGTGGCGCGGAACATGGCGAAGCTGAAGGCTCAGTGGAAGGGCACACTGGTTTTCGTCGGTCAGCCCGCGGAGGAAACCGGATCGGGCGCGAAGGCAATGATCGCCGATGGGCTCTTCACGCGTTTTCCGAAGCCGGATTTCGCGGTCGGTCTGCATGACAGCGCGCAGATGGAAGCGGGCAAAGTGGGCGTAGCCGATGGCTACATCTACGCGAATGTCGATTCCGTGGACGTGACGGTGAAGGGCCTCGGCGGTCATGGAGCCTACCCGCACAAGAATAAGGATCCGATCGTGCTCGCGGCCGAGATCATCCAGGGCTGGCAAACAATCGTGAGCCGCGAGGTGGAGCCGATCGATTCCGCGGTCGTCACGGTGGGTTCGATTCACGGCGGCACGAAACACAACATTATTCCCGATGAAGTGAAGATGCAGTTGACGGTGCGCAGTTACAAAAAAGAGACCCGCGAGAAAGTGCTGGCCGCGATCGCGCGGATCGCGAAAGGCATGGCCATCGCGGCCGGAATGCCGGAAGACCACATGCCGGTGGTGACGGTGCGCCAGGATGAATTCACGCCATCGACCTATAACAATCCCGAGCTAACCAAACGCGTCGCCGGCGCACTCAAGACCGCGTTAGGCGCAGATAAATTTGAAGTAACAGAGCCCACGATGGGCGGCGAAGATTTCAGCATTTTCAGCGGTGAAGATCATGCCATTCCGGCGTGCATGTTCACCGTCGGCGCGGTGGATCCAGCGAAGATGGCGGAGAGCAAGAAGAACGGCACCTCGCTACCGAGCCTGCATTCGAGCAAGTTCGCGCCATTGCCGGAGCCGACTATTCGCACCGCCGTCGTCGGCATGACGGCGACATTGCGGGATCTGCTGAAGAAGTAATCCTGAGCGACGCAGATCAGGATTGGAAATTCGAACCCTTCGAGGTCGCCGATCGATTGCTAACGCTCGACGATCTCGCTGTACCGATCGGCGGCGATAGTCTGGAAACGGCCTGTCGTGAGATTTCCGTCATCGTAGATGGTGTCGATTTCCAGCATCTGGCTCAGCGGAGCAGTGGACCCGACCACGGAAACGGCGGCTTTGATTGAAAAAACGTTGAAATCCCAGTCCCATTGGCCGCCGATCGGTGTGGTGCCCGTCCACCCCAGCGACTCGTCGAGATAAGTGGCCAAACCGGGAGGAATGACCCCCCGCGTGGAATCGGGCGGATACGCGTTATTTTCCGTCGCGTAGGTATCGATGGCGTTCGACGCCACGCGTAGAGCATTGATAAACTTAACGTTCTGCGCGCGCTGGCGTGCCCGGAGAAATGAGGGCACCGCGATTGCCGCCAAGAGGGCGATGATCGCGACTACGATCATAATCTCAATCAAGGTGAAGCCGTCGTTCCTGCGCATCGCCCTCTAAATGGACCATGAAGCGTGCCAATCGCGCTGCGGTTTCTCCGTACCTTCAGCGCGCCTGCGACCGTCGCGCCCCTATTTCACGCGAACGTTCTTGCGCAAAAAGGTCGGCACGTCTAGATCCTGACCTTCCACGATCGTCGGTTCGCTCTTCTCGAAGCGACCGCGCGTTACTGACTCGAACTGCAGGACCTCCTGCTTGGCGTGCACGATTTTTTCCACCGGCACCTTTGGCGCGATCACAGGCAGCGATTTCGTCCGCGGCAGAATGACGCGCGGCGGAACGGGATCAGGCTCTCGTGTCGCTACCGGCGTCATCGCCATTGTCGTGCTCTCCATTTCCGGTTCATTTACCTCCACATCCTCTTCCTCCACTTCCTGTTCCTGAGTCGTCGCCTCGGAGAAAAACTCTGGCTCCTGAGAAGCGGCCTCGCTCATCGGCATCGGCTGCTGGAGCGAAACAGGTGCTGCGAACTCCTCTGCTAGTGGCATCTCCTCTTCTTCCTCTTCCACCTGCGCGGCGGCTTCCGGCTGCGTTTGCAAAATCGGCGGCGCCACCGGCTTCGGTGTAGGCGCGACTTTCTGGTGCACGACCGGTTGCACCACTTCGCCCTCCGCCGGCAGCGAACTGATCAACGTCACCGCGAGCCGGTTCCCCATCCGATTATCCACCGCAGTGCCGAATAAAATCTGCGTCTCGTCGCTCACGTGGCGCTCGAGTTCCTGCATCAAAATCTCTACTTCGGAAAGCGTCATCCCCGGGCCACCCGCGACCTGCACTAGAAGATTGCTGGCATCGCTGAGCAGTCGGCCCCGATCCATCAACGGATTCTTCAGCGCCTGGGTGAGGGCATCGTGCGCGCGGTTATCCGTATCGGATTCGCCGAAGCCGAAGAGGCAGCGGCCATTCGTGCTGCGCAAGGCGGAAAGAAGATCGTCGAAACCGATATGGATCAAGCCGGGTCGTTGAATCAAATTAACGATCGCGCGGACGCTTTGGCTGATCGTGACATCCGCCGCCGCGAAAGCCTGATGCACGCCCGCCTTCGGCGCCACCATGTCGCCCATCTTGTCGTTCTCAAAACAGATGACGGCGTCCGAGTGCTCATGCAGCCGCGCCAAAGCGGCGAGCGCCTGCGCGGTGCGACGTTTGCCTTCGAAAGCAAACGGCATCGTAGCAAAACTGACCACCATCGCGTCACTCTCCCGCGCCAGTTCCGCGATTACCGGCGCTGCGCCCGAACCCGTCCCGCCCCCTAAACCGGCGCACACGAAAACCATCCGGGCATCGCCTAGACCCTGGCGAATTTCATCCGCAGCCTCGACCGCCGCGTTGTAACCCAACTCCGGATCACCACCTGCACCGAGCCCGCGCGTGCCCATGCGACCAAGCTGCACTTTGTGCGAAGCCACGGAACTGGCGAGCGATTGCGCATCCGTATTCGCGGCCACGAGATCGGCTTTCTCCAGGCCATCGAGCACGATGCGATCGAGCGCGTTCGAGCCGGCGCCACCGACGCCGATCACTTTGATGTGGGGAATGTTATCGTCCTGCAGTTCGGACAGGCTGAAGCTGCGGCTGAGTTGTATCATAATTTGAGCTCCGAATTTTTTCTGCTTTATCGCATTCCGCTAAAAATTTTCCCAAAAAGACGCCCGAACCGACCGCGTTGCGGCCGCTCCGATTGCACTGCCTGCGCATAACGAATCAATCCAATCGCAGTCGAGAACTGCGGATTCTCGAACGCGGAAGTGAGGCCAGACATCGTCTGCGCGTGCGCCACGCGGGCCGGCAATTCAAAGACTTCCTCCGCGAGGTGATCGATCCCCTTCAGATGGCTGCAGCCACCGGTGATGAAGACGCCTTCGCTGATGTAATTAATAAACGGCTCTTCCTCGAGTTTCCGTTTCAAAAGCTCGAAGGTCTCGCGCAGCCGCAGATGAATGATCGTGTTCAGCGTCTCGCGCTCGATCTCCTTCCCGGCGAATCCGGAGTCATCCTTCAACTGCACCGTCTCGCCCGGCAAACAATTCCCCAGCGTCACGCTGCCTTCCTCGAT
>JBDUAH010000074.1:0-9565 GCA_040004745.1 Chthoniobacterales bacterium
CCACAGAAACGATCGAGCAAATCGCGGCGGCCAACGACATCGTCGAGGTCATCGGATCGTATTTTCCGCTGAAACGCGCGGGATCGACCTTCAAGGCGCTCTGCCCTTTCCATCAGGAGAAGAGCCCATCTTTTACCGTGAACCCCAGCCGGCAAATCTTTAAGTGTTTCGGCTGTGGTGCCGGCGGGAGTGTTTTCCGATTTCTAGAACTCTACGAGCATCTGAACTTCCCCGAAGCGGTGAAGAAACTCGCCACCCGCGCCGGGATTCCGATCATTGAAGAGCGCAGCGCGGATGGAAGTGACGATCGGCAATACGAAACGCGGCGGACGCTGCTGCAATTGCACGCGGAAGCAGCGGAGTGGTTTCACGAAAATTTGCTAAAACGCGAGTGGGCGAAGCCGGCGCGCGATTATTTGAAGGAACGTGGGATCGATCGCGATGTGGCGGCGAATTGGCAGATCGGGTTTGCCCCGGATTCGTGGGATGCGCTGTTGAACTGGGCGAGGGAGCGCGGTTATCGGCGGATGGAAATTGCGCAGAGCGGCTTGGTGAAACCACGGGATGAAGATCGGCCAGACGGTGAAGTGTACGATCGTTTCCGTGGACGGATCATGTTCCCGATCTGCAACGACACCGGGGAGGTCATCGCGTTCAGCGGGCGCACGCTTGGCAGCGATTCTGAAACCGCGAAGTATCTTAATTCACCGGAGACGCCGCTCTTTCGAAAGGGCAACGTTCTTTTCGGGCTGCACAAAACGAAGCGCGCGATCATCGAGGCGAAGAGCGCGATCGTGTGTGAAGGCCAACTCGATTTAATCACGCTTTTTGAGGCGGGAATCACGAACGTGGTCGCGCCACAGGGCACGGCGTTTACAGAGCAACAGGCGCGCACTTTGAGTCGGTTCGTGGAAGAGGTGGTGCTTTGTTTTGACGCCGACGCGGCGGGGCAAAAGGCGGCGGAGCGTTCGCTCGAGGCGCTGTTGCAGAACAATCTCATGGTGAGGATCGCAGAAATGCCGTCAGGCGACGATCCGGATTCGATTGTCCGTCGCGACGGGAAAGAGGCCTTCGAGCATCGCATTTTGGAGGCGCGCGATTTCTTTGATTATTGGATCGAACGCGAGGCCAACGCTGCCGATCTCACGACGATGGGGTCGAAGATGCAACTAGCGCGTAAAATGGCCGAGACCGTGGCGCGGGTGCATGATCCGATCATGCGCTCGGAAGTGGCGAGCCGGGTGGCGACTCGGATCGGAGTGGCAGCGCGGGATTTTGAAGCACTACTGAAGAAGCCGGCGCGCAGTTTCTCCCCGGAAGTTCGAGATGCGCCGGTCGTCGTAGCTGCGCCACCGCGACACGATGTTTCCATGCTTTGCCTACTGGCTTTGCGCGACACCGAGGCGCGCACGGCGTTGCTGAATGAAGACTGGCGTGAGGTGCTGTCGCAGACGCCGGACGCGGAAATGCTTCTCCGTATTTTGGAAGGCGATCTGCGGCCGGATGATCCGGCATCGGTGAATAGGTTCATGTCACAACTGGCGCCCGGTGAGGAAGCGTTGGTCTCTTCGTGGCTGATGCAAAAGATGCCGGCGAATGCCGAGGCGGTGGCGCGAGGCTGGTGGGCGGGGCTGAAACAGGCGGTGATCCGGCGGCAATTACAGATCGCGGAGGGGCGTTTGAGTATTCCTCAATTGAGCGCTGGTGAAATGACTCGTTTGCAGAAACAAGTTGTTGACCTCAAGATGCAGCTCGGTGAACTTTCGGCGGTTTCGCCTGCCCGCGTGCTCGACCACTGACAGTTGCTGAGAGGGCAGTAAATCCGCGCTAAAAATTGGGTTAGAAACGCAGAATTTCCTCCTAGAGCACCAAGACTTGGCCACGCACTCAAAACGCACGTCATCGGTCCGCCCCGTCCGCAAGAAGAAGGCTTCTGCGCGTGCGAAGAGTGCCCCGAAGAAATCGAGCAAGAAAGCAAAGTCGCGCCCGGTGACCAAATCAAAAACCAAGCTTAAAGCCCCGATCGCGAAGAAAACAAAGTCGGCCACGCCCGCAAAGCGCGCCAAACTGCCAAAATCCGCAAAGGCACCGGCTGAAGTTAAATCGCCGTTGGTGCTGGCCGCGACTGCGGGCGACATTCAGGGCCGCATCCGGGAGCTGATCAAGCTCGCCAAGGAGCAAGGCTATCTCACTTTCGACGACCTGAACGAGGCGCTCCCGCAGGACGTGACGGACGCGGAGGAGCTGGACACCATCCTCACGCGGCTGCGCCGGATGGAGATCGACATCATCGAAGCCTCGGAGGTCGATCGTTACAAGGACGGGAAAAAAGACAACGACGACGAAGAAGAGGAAAAGCCGGAAACGAAGCTGGATATCCTCGACGACCCGGTCCGGATGTATCTGAAGCAGATGGGGCAAGTGCCGCTCCTCACCCGCGAGCAGGAAGTGGAGATTTCGAAGCGAATTGAGGAAGCGGAAAACATGGTGCAGCGGTTGATTAACCGCTTCGGTTTCATCGCGCAGGCGCATCTCGATTTGGCCGCAAAATTGACGGAAGGCGGTGAGCGTTTCGATCGCGTAATTCTTGATAAGAAGATCGAAAGTCGGGAGCGCTACATGAAATTGCTGCCGCGCCTGTGCAAGCAGGTAGCGAAGTTGAGCTCGGCCATTGGAGTGCAGTACGGCGTCTTGCTCAGCGGTTCGCGGGTCGACGCGAAAAAGCGGAAGGCTTTCCAGAAATCGGTCGCGGCGTTGCAGAAGCTCTACCCGAAATTCTATTTCAAACAGAAGGTCACGGAAGAGTTCGTGAACTTGGCGGATGAGAAATTTTTGCTGCTGACGAAACTGCAAGAAGAGCTGGCGAAACATCCGCGCGAGAACGTGAAGTCGCCGCTGGGGGTGAAGTCGCGCGCTCTCGAAAGCATGCTCTGGCTCTCGCTCGAAGAATACGTCGAGCAGTATCAGGAATTGAAAACCTGGCTAAAAAAAGCTCTCCGCGCCAAGACCGAAATGGTGGAGGCAAATTTGCGGCTCGTCATTTCCATCGCGAAGAAATACACGAACCGCGGCCTCTCCTTCCTCGATCTGATCCAGGAGGGAAACATGGGTCTGATGAAAGCGGTGGAGAAGTTCGAGTATCGTCGCGGTTATAAATTTTCGACCTACGCCACGTGGTGGATTCGGCAGGCAATTACGCGCTCGATCGCCGATCAAGCGCGCACGATTCGGATTCCGGTGCACATGATCGAGACGATCAACAAGCTGATGCGGGTGCAGAAGCAGCTCGTGCAGGAATACGGCCGCGAGCCTTCTCCTGAAGAGGTGGCGGAGGAAATTTTACTGCCGGTGGATCGCGTGCGTGCGGTTTTGAAGATGGCGCAACAGCCGATCTCGCTGCAGGCGCCCGTGGGGGAGAGCGAAGAAACGAATTTCGGCGATTTTATCGAGGACAAAGGTGCCGAAAATCCCAGCGACATGACGGCGATCGTGCTCCTGAAGGAGAAGATCAAAGACGTCCTGGAAACGCTGACCGAACGCGAACGGCAGGTGCTGGAGCAGCGGTTTGGATTGGTGGACGGCTACAGCCGCACGCTCGAAGAAGTCGGGCGGCAATTTCGCGTCACGCGCGAGCGCATCCGGCAGATCGAAGCGAAGGCGCTCCGCAAGATGCGCCATCCGACGCGGATTCGACAGCTCGAGGGCTTCCTCGAAGCCGCGGAAATGTAGGGTCTCAGCGCGGCCAACGTCCGTTAATGGCGCAACTTTCGCCGGCTTCGCCAGTTTAATTTCCCGAGACCATGAAACGCGAGGATGATCACGAATTGTGGGATTTGCTGGGCAAGGCCGATCATACGCCCGTGGTTTCGCCGTTTTTTGCGCGCAACGTGTTGCGAGAAATTCGCCGGGAACCGGCTTGGCGGGATCGATTTCCACCATGGCTCTCGCTTCGCCGGTTGATTCCAATTTCGGCCACGGCCTTGGCTGCACTGGCGGCGGTTGGACTTGCGCTGTATCAAACTCCCGAAAGCCCGCGCCCTGCCCCCGACCCCGAGCCGTTGCCCGATTCCATCGCGCAGCTCGACTCGGTCGACTTCGAGGTGGTGGCGGATCTGGACGATTTGATTGCGCTGGAGGAGGATAGTGTGTGGACGGACCCAGACGTTTCTACGCTCTAGTCGCTGCTGCGGTCTTGCCTCTTTTCGTCAGCCACGCTCTGGCGCAGGGACCGCCGATGCAATCGCGCGGGCGCCCTTCCGGGGTCGATCGCAGCCGCGCGCAGATGCGGCCAGGGGATCAGCGCTGGCAACAAATGTCGCCGGTAGATCGCCAACGCTTTCGTTCGAACGCCGAGCGTTGGCGTCGGATGCCGGTGGAGACGCAACGTGTTTTGCGCGCGCGCGAAATTTCGCGGCAGGAGGGGCTCCAGCGAGATGCGGAAGCGGCGATTCGCGACTCGGGTTTGCAGATCGAGGCGGAGAAGCGGGCGCAATTCGAGCAGCGTTACGTGGAAGAGCGGAAGCGGATCGAACAGGAACTCCAAAGTGAATTACGAGAGAAGAGAAAGCGGGAGATGGAGCCGGTGGTGGAGCGTTTGAAGAAGGAATTCGCGCAACCGTCCGTGGCGCCAGCAGCGGATGCTAAGGCGACCGCATCACCTTCTCCGGTGAAATAACGGGAGGCTGAGGCGTGAGGACTGCGCGGTAAAAGCGGCGCGAGAAATTTCCCGCATTGGCATCGATGAATTTCCAGGTGGTGCTGGTGAGGACGTCGGTGCCAACCGGCGTCCAGAAAACGAAGTCGGTCGTGGCCAGTCGCGTCAATCAGAGCGCGCAACTGCGCGGGACCCGCAGATAAAAAAAGAGCCGGCTGGACGGATCCAGCCAGCTGTTGGATTACGAGCGCTGCCGTTTAATAGCCACGAACATAGCGCGGGGTGCGCACGAAGCGGCGTCCGTGCCGCCAGTGGTACGGGCGACGAACGTAAACGTGCCGCGGCCGATAGTAGCGACGGCCGTAACTGACCCGATTATATCCGTAGTAGGGCGAATAGACTGGCCCGCCATAATAGCCGCCGTACCCGTACCCAATGCCGATCGGTACGCCGATGCCAATGCCGATGCGCACTCCGGCCTCGGAACTAGGCGCCGAGAGAAAGCCGAATCCGGCGACTGCGATGGCAATGATAAAAAGCTTCTTCCAATTCATGTTTTACCTCCTGTTTGTGGTGATTGTGTGTCGGTGATTGAACAACGATTACGACGGAAAGTTTCGGCTTTTTATTCAGAAGGCGGGTTTCCGTAGATTGGCTTCCCGGTGAGATACAGATCGGAGCCGACCTTTTCGTATATCGGGTCGAGCAAGCGCGCGGCTTCCGCCGTGCAGCCCGCGCCGCGGCCGCCGAAGGCGAGAGTAGGTCCGCCCGTCAGCAGGGGTCCGAGGTAGATCCGTAGTCGATCGATCAGCCGCGCGTCTAGCGCCTGTCCTAGCACATCGCCGCCGCCTTCGATCAGGACGCTCGTAATCTCGCGCTTACCGAGCTCCTTCAGGACGGCTCTCAGTTTCTTATCGCGAAAAACTAACGTGCGATCCGCGAAGCGATCCGTGAAAATATGGGAGCGTTTCGGCAATTTTTCGGAGCGGGTGAGAATGATGCGCCACGGTTGGCGTTTGGCAGTCACGGCGCGGACGGTGAGTCTCGGGTTGTCTTGCCGCACGGTTTCTGCGCCGACCAAAATTGCATCCACCTCGCTGCGCATCCGGTTGGCGTGTTCCCGCGCCGCTTCGCTCGTGATCCACTGCGATTCGCCGTCAGGCCGCGTCAATCTGCCGTCCAGGCTCATGCCGCACTTGGCGATGACAAACGGGCGTTTGGTTTGGATCCAGTGGTTGAAAGCTTCGTTGAGCGCGATGCATTCGTGCTCGAGGATGCCCACGCGGACTTTTATTCCGGCAGCACGCAGCAGTTCCAAACCGCGACCGGCGTGTCGCGGATTTACATCGACCGCCCCCACTACGACTTCCTTTATTCCGGCGTCAATAATCGCCTGTGTGCATGGCGGCGTGCGTCCGGTCGTGGAGCATGGTTCCAAGGTCACGTAGAGGACGCTGCCCTTGCGAATGGGCACCTTGGCCGACTGGAGACAAGTCACTTCAGCGTGGGGCTGGCCAGCGCCCTCGTGATGACCGCGGGCGACGATCTTCCCGGCGGAAACGAGGACGGCGCCAACGGCAGGATTGGGGCTGGTGGCACCGACGCCTTTGTGAGCTTCGGTGAGAGCGAGACGCATGAAGCGTTGATCAACGTGAGCGTCCACGGTGGAGAGATAGACTGTCTCAGCGTGATCGGCAATCAGACCGGTGTGCAACCCGCGCATGATTGGCACAGCGCGTCGAATTCAAACGTCGAGAATCGTGACATCGCGTCACGGTGGTAGTTGCCATGGCGGCTTTTCTAATTGGCAAAGCGCTCTGGCATTAAACGAGTTACGGCGTACGGGCCGAAATCGGTTTGCGCTGGCATCTGCCTAGCTTTTGGGAATCCCGACCAATTCACCAAGAAAGGACAATCAAAATTATGAGCATCATTCGTTATAAAACTCCTGACGTATCACTCTGGCGATCTTTCGATCGCTTGGCCAATTTGCGCGATGAGTTCAACAGTCTCTTCGACACCCCGACGTGGCCCCCTTCTGGCCGGCAGCAACTCTTCAGCGGATGGACTCCGGCGCTCGATCTTTATCAGACCACCGATGATGTGGTGGCGGTGCTGGAGCTTCCCGGAATGAAGAAGGACGACATCGAAATCTCTTTGCACGATGGGATGCTGACCATCAGCGGCGAGCGCAAGGATGAGTCCGCGGAAGCGGGCAAGGATGATGGCCGCACGGAGCGGTTTGTCGGCAAATTCCGCCGCAGCATCACGATGCCCACACGGGTGGATTCGAGCAAAGTGAACGCTTCTTACAAGGACGGCATCCTCACGGTGACGCTGCCGAAGGCGGAGGAAGTCAAAGCGAAGCAGATCCAAATCACCGTGGACTAAGCCAGTCGAAATCAATTTAGAGAAGGGAAAATAATATGGACACAATTGTTCGCGAAAATCGCACAGAAGGTTCTGCCAATGGCCAGCAGGCGAATGAGAACTTCGTTAGCCCAAGGGCGACTGTGCTCGAGAACGGCGACGGTTACACACTGCAGGTGGAGATGCCGGGCGTGAGCAAGGAAGGCCTCGAAATGTGGGTCGAGAACAACGAACTCACGATCGTGGGTCGCCGCTCCATGCCGGCGATTGAGGGCACGATGATCCACCGCGAATCGCGCCGGGAGAACTTCCGTCGCGCGTTCGAGTTGGATCCGTCGATCGATACCGGCAATGTCAGCGCCAAGATCGATCAGGGTGTGGTCACCTTGAATTTACCGAAAGCGGAGCAGGTGAAGCCGCGCAAGATCACGGTTTCGTAAGGAACGATCCGAGTTTGACCTTTTTTATCTCGATCAGGGAAAAGTAACAATTTTGATAACGGGATATTCTGGTCAGACGACCGTGATCTTACTATGATCCGCGGCGTCGCATTTCTTCGTGCCCACCGATGTAAACCCAACCAGCCCAGTCAATCCTATGAACATCACGAAAACCATCTGCCTCATTTTCTGCGCAACCGTGCCAGCGAGTTACGCGGCCAGTCCATTTGACGTTCCGCAAGTTGGCCCGGTCAAGTATCCGCGGCGAGTGCTCGCCGCTCCATCCAGCGCGCCGGCTGTCTTTCCGAAAGAATTCCGGTCCATTGACGGAACGGGCAATAACCCGATCGATCCCCTTCGCGGCGCGGCCACTATCCCCCTCTTGCGCTTGGTGAAGCCCGATTACGGCGAAAATTCACCGGCAAGTGGCGTCCGGAGAAGCGCCCGCGATATCAGCAACCTCGTTGTCGCTCAAAGCGAAATGATTCCCAGTCCCGTTCGGGCTTCCGATTATCTATGGCAATGGGGCCAGTTTATCGATCACGACATGGACCTGACGACGTCTGCCAGCCCGGCCGAACACATGAATATTCAGGTCCCGGCCGGCGATCCGTTTTTCGATCCGACCGGCACCGGCACGCAATGGATCGGGATGGACCGCTCCTTTTTCACGATCGTCGGCGGCGTCCGGCAGCAGATGAATGTCATCACTGCCTACCTGGATGCCTCCCAAGTTTACGGCTCGGATACGGCGCGCGCCTTGGAGTTGCGCACGCTCGATGGCACGGGGCGATTGAAGACGAGTGCGGGCGATCTCCTTCCGTACAACGTCAATGGCTTCCCGAATGCGCCCTCGAACGATCCTTCCTTTTTCCTCGCCGGTGATATCCGCTCCAATGAACAAGTGGGCCTGACCGCAATGCACACGCTGTTTGTGCGGGAACACAATCACTGGGCCGCCGAGATTCACAAGCGCAGTCCCGCGCTGGATGACGAGGGCATTTACCTGCGAGCCCGCGCCCTCGTGGGTGCGGAGATCCAGGTCATCACCTATCGCGATTTCATCCCCTTGCTGCTCGGGCCTAACGCCCTGCCGCCCTATGCCGGCTATCAACCAAATGTCGATGCCAGCATTGCCAATGTCTTCTCGACCGCAGCGTTTCGCGTCGGGCACACGATGCTTTCGCCGGTCTTACTCCGCCTCGATGCGCAGAATCAATCGATCGGCGATTTGAGCCTGTCCCAGTGTTTTTTTGATCCAACCGCGATCAGCGGCCCAGGCATCGAACCTTACCTGCGCGGTCTCGCCCGACAGGTAGATCAAGAGGTCGACTGCTTCCTCGTGGACGGGGTGCGCAATTTCCTTTTTGGCCCTCCGGGTGCGGGCGGGTTTGATCTCGCCTCCTTGAATATTCAACGCGGCCGCGATCACGGCTTGCCGCGTTATAACGTGATGCGCGAGCAACTCGGGCTGGCCCGCAAGACCAGCTTCGCCGAGATGACGTCGGACCAAGCACTGCGCGTCAAACTGGCGAACGCCTACAACACGCCGGACGACGTGGACGCCTGGGTCGGTGGGCTTGCGGAAGATCACGTCAACGGCGGCCTTGTCGGTGAGCTCTTCTTCACCGTCATGCGTGATCAATTTACACGTCTGCGCGACGGTGATCGTTTCTGGTATCAGACCTATCTCCCGCAGAATCTGGTTGATAGAGTGGAGCGCCAGCCGCTCAGCGCCATCGTCAAGCGGAACACGCCCATCGGCGCTGAGCTTCAGAAAAACGTCTTCCGCGTTCCCTTGCCCTAGGTCGACACTGTTTCCCTCGTTTTCATAGCCACCGCGCGCTTTTCTACTTGGCGCGGCGGGCAGGGCGTCGTACCTAAGTAGCCTCCCTTATGGCCACCAAAACCGACGAAAAATCAAGCGACGACAAGCTCATCGTCGCGCGGAATAAGAACCTCGATCTTGCGATCCAGCAGATCGCCAAAGATTATGGCGACGGCGCGATCATGCGCTTGGGTGACGCGCAGATTGTCGACATCGAGGTCATCCCGACAGGCAATATTCTGATCGACCGCGCGCTTGGCGTGGGTGGATTTC
>JBDUAH010000075.1:0-9542 GCA_040004745.1 Chthoniobacterales bacterium
GAATTACCCGACATCGTTCTGGAAGGTTAAGCCGGAGCGCTTGATCGAGTTCCTGAAACGCGTTTAACCGGCCGGCTGGTTGTAGCGACTCCGCTCCGCCTGCCACGCCGCCAACTTGCGAAGGCGGGTCGGCGTAGAACGCGTGCCATGGAATAAACGCGCGCTTACGGCGACAGAGCGGCGTCGCTACAACAGTGAGTCGAGCGCTTCCGTTGCCACGAAAGTCTTGCCGCGCATCACGCGAACCGGTATTTATGGACCTTCGGAGCAAAAAGCGGCTTCGCCCTTACGCATATGAATGTTACTGGCACCATCGAAGCGATCCTCAATCAGAAGGGCGGTGGCGAAGTTTGGTCCGTCACACCCGATGCGACGGTTTACGAAGCGGTCGCGCTCATGGCAGAAAAAAATGTCGGCGCGCTGGTCGTTTTAGAAGCCGGGCAACTGGTCGGCATCATTTCCGAACGCGATTATACGCGCAAAATCATGCTCCATGGAAAGCGCTCCCGCGACACGCTCGTGCGCGAGATCATGTCGACCGAGTTAAAAACGGTCGACCTTAAAGAAGGCGTGGATGATTGCCTGGTTTTCATGACGGAGAAACGCGTGCGGCACTTGCCGGTGGTGGTCGATGGCAAAGTGCTCGGCGTTATTTCGATCGGCGATTTGGTGAAGCACGTCATCTCGGTGCAGAATGCCACGCTCGATCATCTGGAGCGGTATATCAGCGGCGGCTACGCCAGTTAGCCTCCTGCCTACTGCAGCGGCGGTCTATGACCGCGATGCGTTTTCCCTGCAATCCACGAGTTCGGCCGTCATAGACCGCCGCTACAGGGCCCACACTGTTCTGCCGCGCACGATCGTGCGCGCGGCGCGTCCCTTCAATTTCCAGCCGTGGAACGGCGTGTTGCAGGACAGACTTTCGCTCTTCGCCCCGTCCACGGTCCACTCCAAATCCGGATCGATCAGAGTCACATCGGCGGAGACACCCGCGCCTAACGTGCCGGCTTCTAGTTTCAGGAGCCGCGCCGGATTCACGGTGTACATCTCAATCAATCGCGCCAATCCGATCGCGTTCGTTTTGTGCACAAGCAGATCGAGAAACAGTCCCAGCTCCGTCTCCAGCCCGAGTATTCCAAACGGCGCCTGATCGAACTCGACCTCTTTCTCAAACTTCGAGTGCGGCGCGTGATCGCTCGCCAGAATGTCGAGCGTGCCGTCCTTGATTCCCTCGATCAGCGCTGCCACGTCCGCCTCGCTCCGCAGTGGCGGATTCATTTTGTAATTCGTATCGAAATTTTGCACCGACTCGTCCGTTAAGGCGATGTGATGCGGGCAAACTTCGCCGCTTATTTTCACACCGCGCGCGCGCGCTTCTCGCAAGAGTCGCACGCTGCCCGCTGCGCTGATGTGTTGGCAGTGAATGTGATGATCGCAAAGTTCCGCGAGCAGAATATTTCGCGCCACGATGGCTTCCTCGCCGGCTGCGGGCCAGCCGGGCAAGCCCAGCAGCGTGCTCCAATAGCCTTCATGCACCACCCCGTTGCCGACGAGATTGTAATCCTGGCAATGATCCATCACCGGCACTCCTACCATGCGCGCGTATTCCACCGCGCGGCGCATCAACTCGTTATTCTGAATGCAATGCCCGTCGTCCGTGATCGCGACCGCACCGGCCTGCGCGAGAGATCCGATAGGCGCCAGCTCTTCGCCGGCCAATCCTTTTGAGATCGCGCCGGTCGTCAAAACCTTGACGCAGGCCACCTCTGCGGCCCGATCCTTGATCCATCCGATTGTGCTCGGGCTATCGGCGGTGGGCGACGTGTTCGGCATGCAGACGACCGTGGTAAAACCACCCGCCGCCGCGGCACGCGTGCCAGATTCGATCGTTTCTTTCCAGCCGAAACCGGGCTCGCGAAAGTGAACGTGAATATCGATCAATCCCGGCGCGACGATCAAGCCGGTGGCGTCGATCTCCTCGATTTCCGAGGTGTCCACACCGAGGGCCGATTGGTCGGCGATGCGACCATCCACGATGAACAGGTCGCCTGTTTCGTCGCGCTGATTCGCCGGATCAATGATGCGACCGTGGCGGATGATCGTCTTCATGGCGTGGAGATTCCTCCGCAGAGATAGAGCACGGCCATCCGGACCGCGAGGCCATTGGTGACCTGGTCGAGGATAACGCTTTGCACGCCATCGGCGAGGTCGCTGTCGATCTCGACTCCGCGATTGATCGGACCGGGATGCATGATGAGGCAATCCGGTTTCAAGAGTTTGGCCCGTGCTTTCGTCAGACCGAACATCCGGATGTATTCGCCGAGGCCAGGGAAATATTCATTCCGTTGCCGCTCATGCTGAATGCGGAGCAGGTTCACGACATCGACTGTAGGCAGAACCTCGTCGAGCGAGTGAGACACCGTCACGCCGAGACGTTCGAACGCCCGCGGCACGAGCGTGCTGGGTCCGACCAGGGTGACGCGCGCGCCCAGTTTCAAAAGGCCAAAGATATTTGAGCGCGCCACGCGACTGAAAAGGATGTCTCCCACGATCGCGACATGGAGCCCTTCGAGCGAGCCGAGCCGCTGGCGGATGGTGAAGAGATCGAGCAACGCCTGAGTCGGATGTTCATGCGCGCCGTCGCCGGCGTTGATGACGCTACAAGTCAGTCGCTCCGCCAGGAACTGCGCCGCTCCCGCAGAGCTGTGCCGGATGACGATGAGATCGGCGTGATTCGCTTCGAGGATCTTGGCGGTGTCCTTGAGCGTTTCACCTTTCGTTAGGCTGGACGTCGCGGCGGAAATGTTGATCACGTCCGCGCTTAGCCTGGTCGCGGCCAATTCAAAGGATGTCCGGGTGCGCGTGCTTGGTTCGACGAAGAAATTTACCAGCGTCTTGCCACGCAAAGCTGGCACCTTTTTGACATCGCGCGTGCCGACTTGTTTAAACGCGTCCGCGGTTTCGAGCACGAGCATGATCTCTTCCGCGGAAAGCTCGCGGATGCCGACGAGATCCTTTCGATTCCAGCGCGTTTGATTTGTCGTGCTCATTCTCGAACCAACCAAACGGCGTCCGCCTCGCCGTCCACGCTCTGCAAGCGCAGGCGCACTCGTTCGCCCGCGGCGGTCGGCAAATTCTTGCCGACGTAATCCGCGCGGATCGGCAACTCGCGATGCCCGCGATCGATCAGTGTCGCCAATTGAATGCAGGCCGGTCGTCCAAAAGAGCCGATCGCATCCATCGCGGCCCGTGTCGTGCGGCCGGTGTAAAAAACATCGTCCACGATGACGACCGTGCGACCCTCGAGAGGAACCGGCAGATGCGAAGTTTGCACAACTGGCAACGCGGCGCGCTGGCCGACATCGTCGCGATGCATGGCCACATCGATTACGCCGGTCTCGATCGACGTCATCTCGAATTCCTCTACGAAACCTGCGATGCGGCGCGCGATTTCCACCCCGCGCGAAGGAATGCCCGCGAGCACCACGGCGGAGAGGTCGGGATTACGCTCAATGATTTCGTGAGCGATCCGCCGGAGCGCACGGCGGATGGCTTCGGCGTCCATGACAGGGACGCCGGCAGGAGGAGCTGAGTGAGGATCAGTCATGCCATTCCTTCGCGACCTCGCAGGATCGCGTTAAAGGACGGGACCACGGAAAAATCAGGTGGCAGCTTGCGCCTGAGTCCGAACCTCCCGGTGCCGTTTTTCGCGCCAACTGGAGCGATGTTTCATGATCCAATCGAGCAGCGCTCTTTCGAAGCCAATGTCATCGCCGGCTTTTTCGCTCTCGATCCATTTGTGTTTTAAAATCTCTTCACGCTCAGCCAGGAACTCTTTGTAGAGGACGGAGTTCTTGACGAAGGGAGACTCCTGTTCCGTGGCACCGGTCATTCCGTCAGTGTTTTTCATAAGGGAGAACCACGGTCAATCTAAACCGCTCGGCGAGTAAGTAGACTTAGCATTGGCTGTGCCTATTCAACCCGGCAGTAGCGCTCTGGTTGCGGCGTGGAGCCGGGCTGCCCTCGGGCCGAAGGATGTAATTCATGTCTTTAGAGTATTCGGCGAGAGGTCGCCCGCCGGATTCAATTAACCGATCGCTTCGCGCAAGTGTGCGGCGATTTTCTTGAATTCGGTCGCCACCGCGGAATTTTCCTTTTCTGCCGTGATCGGCATTCCGCGATCGCCAGATTCGCGCGTGGCGATGTCGATGGGGATTTGGCCGAGCAAGGGGACGCGGAGTCGTTTCGCTTCGCGTTCGCCGCCGCCGGAACCGAAAATGTCGTAGCGTTTGCCGTCGCTGGGCGAGAGGAAGTAGCTCATGTTTTCGATCAAACCGAGCACCGGCACATTTACTTTTTCAAACATGCTCGAAGCTTTCCGCGCATCAATGAGCGCAACTTCCTGCGGCGTCGTCACGATGATCGCACCAGCCAGAGCGACCGTCTGCACGATCGTGAGTTGGATGTCGCCCGTTCCTGGAGGAAGATCGAGCACGAGATAATCGAGTTCGCCCCATTCCACCTGTCGTAAAAACTGCTGCGTATAGCGCGTCACCATCGGGCCGCGGAGCACGGCAGGTGCGTCGTCTTCCAGCAGGAAACCCATCGACATGAGTTTTAAACCGTATTGCTCGATCGGGATGATTCGGTTTTCCTCGGTCGCGGTGGGCCGTTCGCGCGTGCCGAACATGAGCGAAATGCTCGGCCCGTAGATGTCGCAATCGCAAAGGCCGACGCGTGCGCCGCTTTGTCCCAGCGCGACCGCGAGATTGGACGCCACGGTGGATTTGCCGACACCGCCTTTGCCGCTGGCCACAGCGACGACATGTTTGATCCCTTCGATGCGAGTGGCGCCGACGCCAGCCGCCCCGGCGCCCGCGGGGGGCGCATGGATATCGATCAGAACTTTAGCCTGAGTGATACCGGCCACACTTTTGAGCGCCTGCTCGGCCTCTGCTTTGATCGCCCGCGGAACGGCGGCCTCATTCGTGGCCAGCGACAACTGGACCGTTACCGCGCCGTCTTTGATCTCGACGCCTTTAACGAGTCCGAACGAAACGATGTCGCGGCTGAAGCCGGGATATTTGACCGCTTTCAGCGCGTCTTTGATCTGATCTTCTGTAACCGTCATGTGGTGACGGCCACTCTACGCGCATGGTGCATGCGGTAAAGAAGGCGATCCCGTCGTCAGGGATTCATCCCCTAACGAGATATCCGCCGGGATTAGGCCAACGTCTCGTTCTTGCAGGCGTAAGCGACGCTGGCAACAACGGAAGAAAGCAGGATGAAAAACGCGGAAACGGTGAGCATGCTGGTATCCTTAGCAATGGCTATGCCGGAGGCGTTTCTCTGGGTAATGAGGGGCTGCCGACCAAATATGCGTCTCGCAGGTGACACATGTGTCATTTTTCGCGACACATTTGATAAATTCATTCCGAGGCGGATGCGACAACTTTTCGCCGTGTAAAACTTCTCCCCCGAGGCCGCTACGTGTGGCAACGCGGGAATGTTAGGCACGCTATTATCGGGCCGTTGCCTCCTTTTCGCGTGGCCCTTGATTCGTCGTGAGTCCGACGTGCGTCCGAGCGCCGGCACAACCAACGATCAAAGTTCCCAGCAACGCTAGCGCCAGGAAACGGCACTTATCTCGCGCGCATCTCATCCGTCCCATCGCTCAACGCGGCACTGGCGTCTCGCTGTTAGCCAGCGCATAAATCACGACCGCATTCACCGCCGCGTTTTCCGCCAGAGTCTTCGGGTCCACCTTATCCAGCGTATCAGCCGCGGTGTGGTGATATTGGAAATAAGTGCGCCCATCCTGAATGGGATGAAAGGTGGGCACATTGGCTGGTTCCATCGGCGAGATGTCGGCTCCGGTGTGCTCAGCTCGCTCGAGGATGCTGGCGCCGATCTCGTCCATCACTTTCGCCACCGGCGCGAGGAATTCCGCGATCTCCGGTTTCCCGCGAAATCTGACGCCGACCGGATGGCCGGAGCCGCCATCAGTTTCCATCGCGGCCACGTGTTTCGCCAACTCAGCGGCATGATCTGCGGCGTAGGTCTTCGCGCCGTGCAGGCCGTTTTCTTCATTCATCCAGGCGATGACGCGAATGGTTCGTTTCGGTTTCAGTTTCAACTGCCGCACGAGATTGACCACCTCCATCGAAACCGCCACGCCCGCGCCATCGTCGATCGCTCCCGTGCCGAGGTCCCACGAATCGAGGTGACCGGATACAACCACGATCTCCTCCGGTTTGGTGCTGCCTTTCAAATCGGCGACCACATTGTAACTCTCGACCTCGGGGAGATCCTGCGGGGTGAGCACAAGATGCATTCGCACTGGTCCCTGCGGCGTCAGGTTTGCCAGAAGGTCCGCGTCTTCCGCCGTAACCGCGCCAGCGGGAATCTTCGCCACGCCGTCTTCATATTTTGTCGCGCCAGTGTGCGGCAAACGATAATCGGCGCTACCAACGGAGCGCACTAGAGCGGCGATCGCGCCCTTTTTCGCGGCGGCGATGGGGCCGCCGCCGCGATACGCGACCGCGTTGCCATAGGCTTCGCCCGAATGTCCCTGCGCGGCCATTTCCTTATCGTAAGGATAATTAAAGAGAACGATTTTGCCGGCGACCTTGGTTTGGTCTAACGAGTCGAGTTCATCGAAATTCCGCACCACCACCACTTCCGCGGTCAACCCTTCAGCCGGTGTCGCCACACTGCCACCAAGAGCGGTTAGGACAATTTTTTGCGTCGTGTCTTTCGCGTGGCCGGGAAATTCCACCAGCGCCGCGGTTTCCTCCCCGCGCACCCAATGCGGGACCATCACTTTCTCCAGCTTCACCTCCAGTCCGAGCGCCTTCATCTCGCCCGCCACATACTCGACCGCTTTCGCCGCCTGCGCGGAGCCGCTCAATCGGGGGCCGATATTATCGGAAAGGTGAGCGACCTGGCGGTAAGCGTAATCGCTCTTCAAAGCCGCTTGCTGGAGCTGCTTTAACTCGGCCAGCGTTTGCGCGGTAAAAACCGTCAGCGTGGGTGATGGCAACGGTGTCGGAGCTTGCGCCTGCAACTCGCCGGCAAAAAGCGCCAGCGTTACGGCCGCGACGCATAGGATACCGCCGCAATTTTCCCTCGTGATCATCGCCGACATTCGGCGAAGCACAGGATGACGCAAACCCGCCATCAGCCCGGTGTGGCACGAGGTCGGTAAATTGCCGCAATGATCACGCCCAAGAGTGTCGCTTGCAGCAGTCCGCTGAAAAACCATTTCGCCGCGATCCCGCCTGGCAGCGGCGCCACCACAAAAAATGCGATGGCCCAGACCTGCACGGCGATGCCCATGAAAAACCCGAAGAACACGCCCGTCGCCAGCGGCCGGCCGGCGAACCCCATCGCCCAGATGACGGAAAAGGCGACGGCGCAAAGCAGTTGTCCGAAAAGCATCCAGAGGAAGCGCTGCTGCATCTCTGGATCCGTGCGCCAGAGTTCTGCCGTGGCTTTGTAAGAAGGCGCCAGCCAGACGGCGTGGATCAGAAAATCGCTCGCAAAAATAAAAGCGAAGCCAGCCAGAACGGTGAGGAGAAGACGCTTCGGGTTCATGAGCTTAGTGAGGATGAGATTGCGTGGATTCTGAAGAATCACGATCAGAATGCCGAGCGATTAATTTCATGGCGCGCCCATTGCGAAAGGATTGACACGGCCGCGCACACGCTTCAAAAACTCCGCATGAAGAACTCTCCCCTCATTCTCATCCTGCTGACAGCGTTGGCCTTAGCTCCCGAAATCGTGCGGGCCGACGATCCTTCCGCTCTTCCCTTCCCTGTCTCCATTGGCGGTCAGGCCGCCGCGATCAAAGGTGATGCTGCGACCGCGACGTTCGCCTCGATCGAGAAACCGGTGGCTGCGAATGCCGCGCTCGAAGTGGACGTGAAGGCTGACATGATTATCTGCAACATCGTCGCAGCCGACGAAACGGGCGCGCCGAAGGAAGGCGCCTCGCCAGCCATACTCCTCATTCAAGGCGGCAAGAAGACCACCTTGGACAAGACCATGGGCGACGTGAAATTCGCGCCCGGCAGCTATATGATCGCGGTCGTAGCCGAGGGGAAAACGGCGACCGTGCTATTTAAGGTTCAGTAGCCGCTTAGGCCGTCAGCGCAGATTCTTTCAGCCGTTCCTGCAAATCGGCGGCCTGGAGGGCGTCCATCATTTCGCCGAGATCGCCTTCGATGACGCGGTCGAGATTGTAGAGCGTGAGGCCGATCCGGTGATCGGTGATGCGGTTCTGTGGGAAATTGTAGGTGCGGATCTTTTCCTCGCGCCCGCCGGAGCCGATCTGGTTTTTGCGGTGCGCGGAATACTTCGCCTCTTCTTCGCGGATCTTATCCTCGAGTAGGCGCGCGCGCATGATGCTGATCGCTTTCTCTTTGTTCTTTTGCTGGCTGCGGCCGTCCTGGCAACGGACGATGCGGCCGGTCGGAATATGCATGACCTGCACGGCGGAGTCAGTCGTGTTCACGCCCTGCCCGCCTGGGCCGCCGGCGCGGCAAACTTCGATGCGGAGGTCTTCCGGCTTGAGGTCGAGATCGACGTCTTCGGCTTCGGGTAGCACCGCGACGGTGGCGGTGGAAGTGTGGATGCGGCCTTGCGCTTCCGTGGCCGGCACGCGTTGCACGCGATGCACTCCGCTCTCGAAACGCAGCTTTCGGAATACGGCTTCGCCCGACACTTTGAAGATGGCTTCGCGCAAACCGCCTAGGTCCGATGGACTGGACTCGAGGTCTTCGACCTTCAGTCCGGCAGTTTCCGCGTAGCGGTTATACATCCGGTAAAGATCGGCCGCGAAAATCGCTGCTTCGCTCCCGCCTGTGCCAGCACGAATTTCGATGATGGCGTCGCGGTTCTCGTTCTCGTCCGGGGGGAGCAGAGCGATTTGAAAATCGCGCTCCAGCGCCGCGAGCCGCTTCTCCAGTTCAGGAATTTCTTCCTGCGCCATCTGCGCCATCTCGACGTCGTCGGAGCCGGCGAGTTCCCGGTTGTCGGCTAATTGCTGCCGCGTGGTGTCCAGTTCGTTCCAGAGCGCGAGCATCTGCTTCACGCTGGCGTGCTCGCGCATGGTGTCGCTGGCGCGCTTGCGATTCTCGAAGAGCGAGGGATCGGCGATCTCCTGCTCGAGTTCGGCGAAGCGGCCGCGTTTTCGCTGGATTAAGTCCTGGAAGTCCATTTGCCGCAAGGGCTCGGGTACAAGGAAAACGGCGGTCCGAGACCGCCGTTACAATGCTTCCTCAGCTAAGATTTGGTGGCGCGGGTGGCTTTCACGCTGCCGTAGCGGCGCGCAAATTTTTCTACTCGGCCAGCGGTATCGACAAATTTTTGTTCGCCGGTAAAGAACGGATGGCAAGCGGCACAGATGCCGATCTTGATATCCTGCTTGGTCGAACGGGTATGGTAGACCGTCCCGCAGGCGCACGAGATTTCGGTCTGGTTATATTCAGGATGAATGTCCGCTTTCATGATCAGAAATGAGCGTGGAAGGTAGGCGCGCT
>JBDUAH010000322.1:0-2844 GCA_040004745.1 Chthoniobacterales bacterium
GGGAGAGCCGGGCGTTGATCCCCTTCCCGCCCGGTCCGCACGAGGAGGCTCCGGCTGCGACGATCTTCACTGAGCAAGGCGGGGAATGTTTCCTGATGGACCCGGCCGGGACGGTGACGCGCTACGAAACCAAGAGCTGGACGGCGGTGGGCGCGGCGATGAAGCATCCGCGGCTGGATTCGGCCTATGAGTTTGCCGCCGCGGCAAGCGATGACGGGAAGTGGCTGGCGACTTTTGACGATGCGGGTGAGAACGGGCCGAAGGGACAGTTGCAACTCTGGGATGCGCGAACCAGCAAGGCACTGGGGATGCCGCTCTCGAACACGAATGGGTTTACGGCTCGATTTCTACGCGAAAGCGATCGCGTGCTCGTCCTCCCGGCGCGGGGCGAAGCGACGGTGCGGGCGTTGCCTTCCATGAAGGTGCTCTACCGGATTCCCGCACACGATGAGATCGATGGGCCGCGGGTGGAGGTGTCGCCTAACGAGAAGTTGTTGTTGGCGTGGGGCTCGGACAAGGTGTTGACGGTGCATGATACAGACACAGGAAAAGCGCTCGCCGCTTCCCCGGCCAAGGCGACGATCATGCAGGTGCTGATGGCGCCGGATTCGTCCGCGTGTTTCGTGGTTTACGATAACTCGGCTTTCCCGGCGGAGGGCTACCAGGATTACTACGTGGCGCGGCTGACGTTGCCAGATCTGACGGTAAGTGCGACGCATCGCAGTCTGGAGTACGCGCGCGGGACGGCGCTCTCACCGAACGGGCGGCGTCTGCTTCTGTTGGAAGGCGGCGATGACGCGGAGCGGCTGGTCATCGTCGATGCGGTGACGCTCCAGCCGGTGCATAAGGCGGAAACCGTGACGGCTCATTAGTCGACACCTTCGCTCAGCGGCCGTTCCCGGAGGGGCCGGATGTCGTAGGTCGACGGCCAGGCGGTGAAAGTGAGGGTTGCGGCAGCCACGCAGCGAAAGCCGAGAGGCGCGGAACGCCGAGCGAGCGATGCGCAAAGGGTACCGCAATTTGCCGACGAACCATTATCCTCGACGCCAATGCGCCGTTGACAGCGGAGCTTTCTTGTCGTTAGGCTGGCATCGTTCTCGCTCACCGTCGTTCAACGCAAATCGCTTATGAGACCCATTTGGAAAGGCAGCATCAGCTTCGGGCTGGTTTACATCCCGATCTCCGTTTATCCCGCCACGCGGGAGGAGAAACTCAGTTTTCGGCAGCTTCGCGCGAGCGATCACAGCCCGATCAAGTACAAAAAGGTCGCGGAAGTGGACCTGAAAGAAGTGCCTGCCGCGGAGATTGTAAAGGGATTCGAATACGAGCGCGGGCAGTTCGTGATCATGAAAGAAGAGGACTTCGCGAAGTTGAAGATCGAGTCCACGCACTCGATCGACATCACGGACTTCGTCGAGCTCGAGCAGGTGGACCCGAAGTTTTTCTACAAGCCGTATTTCCTCGAGCCGCAAAAGGGCGGGGAAAAAGCTTACGCACTGCTGCACAAAGCATTGGCAGGTACGGGCAAGATCGGGATCGCGAAAGTCGTGATTAGCAATCGCGAGCATCTCGCGAGTGTGAAGCCGGACGGCTTGTTTCTCGTGCTCGAACTGATGCACTTCGCCTCGGAAATTTTGAGCCCGTCAGAGCTGACTGTCGGCACCAAGGGCGCGATCACGGACAAGGAATTGAAAATGGCGCAGACTTTGATCGACAGCATGTCGGCCGAGTGGGAGCCGGAGAAATATCGGGACGAGTATCGTACCGCGGTGATGGACTTGATCGAGCAGAAGGCGCAGAACAAGGAAATCGCCGATCGCCCGGAGACGCCGATGCGCGCCACGAACGTGGTCGATCTCGTAAAAGTGCTACAGGAAAGCCTGAGCCGAAATCAATCGCTCAAGCCGAAAAAGAGCAGCGGATCACGCGCAAACGGCAGTCGTTCGACCTCGACGCTGGTGAAGCAACGGCGACGGGCGGCGGCGTAGGAGAAGCGACACTCCTGTCGCTTGTTTCAATCCGGCGACAAGAGTGTCGCCGCTCCGAGTATTCCCATCATCTGCGTCGCCAGCTTCGGCCCGATGCCGCTGTCCTCGTGTTTGAAATACACGAACGCGTCCGACCACTCGGCGGCGTGGCCTTTCACCGCTTCCGACCAGCTCAACACGTCGGCGTCCTGATAATCTTCGCGCCGGAGCCGGAGGTAGCCGTAATCCGCCGTCGACACGTTGGGAGTCGCAAGCTTTTCACTATCGGCGATGCCGAGCGCGAGCTTCTTCGCCTTCAGCAAAGCGTAAATGTCGTCGTCGAACCACGAGGCATCGCGGAACTCGAACGCGCAGCGCATTCCGTCCGGAATATCGGCGAGGAAGGTATCGAGGAGGGCCGCATCCTTCTTCAGAGTCGGTGGCAACTGAAAGAGCACCGGACCGAGTTTCCCTTCGAGATCGGTAATGACTTGATGAAAGAAGCGCATGGTGTCGCCGCAGTTCTTGAGCTTCGCCCAGTGCGTCACTTTCTGCGGCGCTTTCAGGCTGAATTTGAAGCGCGCGGGCGTGGCCTTGTACCAGCCCTCGATCGTTTTCGCGCTCGGGATACGATGGAAGCTATAATTGATCTCCGTGGTCGACAGGCGTTCCGCGTAATACGGCAGCATCTTCGCCGTCGGCATTTTCTCGGGATAAAACGTTCCCTTCCATTCCGCGTATTGAAAACCCGAGGTGCCGATCCAAAGATTCATTTCCGCGCAATTTGTGCGCTGCCGGATTGATGGCAAAGGCGAAAGCGCGTTAGCCTTCGCGGATTACCCCGATGGAATTCAAAATTGTTCCCGCATACGAAATT
>JBDUAH010000076.1:0-9457 GCA_040004745.1 Chthoniobacterales bacterium
TTTTCACGTCCTCGCCGGTGGCGAGATTCTTCAGGTGGAAATCGTAATCGCGGTGACCGTTGGTGTCGGTGGCGTAGGCGAGGAGTGTGTTGTCGTCGCTGTAAGTGAACGACTGCACGGCCATGAATTTCTTGCCCTCCGCGAGCTCGTTCACGTTCAGGACAATTTCTTCCGACGCATCGAGCGAGCCCTTCTTACGGCAGTAAATGGGATACTGTTTTCCTTCTTCAGTGCGTTGGTAGAGACAGTAACCGCGCTGCAGATAGGGCGCGGTCACATCGGTCTGTTTGATGCGGCCGAGCATCTCCTGGTAGAGCGAATCCTCCAGCTTCTGGAACGGCGCCATGACCGCAGCGGTGTAGGCGTTCTCCGCTTTCAAGTAGCTCAGCACTTCCGGGTTTTCTTTTTCACGCAGCCAAAAATACGGGTCTTCGATTTTGTCGCCGTGCAGGCCGACGATCTTCGGTTTCTTCGTCGCCACGGGGGGCTTGGCAGCGGCTGGATCGAGCCCGGCGCGGGCGGGAGAGAGAGCGAAGATCATGGAAGCGAGAACGAACCAGCAGGACGCATGCATTTAATCGCTGAGAGCATCAGAGTGCGCACGGTTTGCAAGCCGGGATTTTGTCGCGCCGCGGTCCTGCAGTAGAAGAGGGGCGCGCATGAGTGCTAACCGTCTGCAATTTCGTCTCGAGGCAGAGGCCGGGGGTTCGCGCGCGCGCGCGGCGACTTTTCAAACCTTGCATAACGAGGTGCAGACGCCGCTCTTCATGCCGGTGGGGACGAAGGCGACGGTGAAGGCGCAGCTCACGCGAACGCTGGAGGAAGCGGGTTCGCAGATTCTGCTCGCGAATACTTATCATCTCTTGCTCCGGCCGGGGGTGGAGGTTTTTCGGAAGCTGGGCGGGATTCACAAGTTCATGAGCTGGGAGCGCTCGGTCCTGACGGACTCGGGCGGGTATCAGATTTTTTCGCTGCCGCATGCGCGCTCGATGGGCGAGGAAGGCGCGACTTTTCGCAGTTATTTCGATGGGAAAACGATTCTGCTCAGCCCGGAGGTGAGCATCGAAACGCAGAAGGCGATTGGGAGCGATATCATGATGGCGCTGGACCATTGCATCGCGTCGACGGCGGACGAGGCGAGCGCGCGCGCGGCGCTGGAAATTACGAATCGCTGGGCAGCGCGGAGTCTGGCGGCGCGGGGCGATTCACCGCAGGCGATGTTTGGGATCGTGCAGGGCGCGCTTTTTCCGGAGTTGCGGCGGGAGAGCGCGGGCGCGCTCTGCGAGATGGCGTTTGATGGCTATGCCATCGGCGGACTCGCGGTGGGCGAGAGCAAGAGCGAACGGGAAGACGTTTGCGAATCCACCGCAACTTTGTTGCCTAACGACAAGCCGCGCTACCTGATGGGCGTGGGCACGCCGCTGGATTTGCTGGAGGCGGTGCATCGCGGCGTGGACATGTTCGATTGCATCATGCCGACGCAACTGGCGCAGCGCGGGGCGGCTTTCACTTCGCGCGGATTTCTGCAACTGCGGCGCGGGGTTTACAAATTTTCCACGGAACCGCTCGATCCGGAATGTGGCTGTCCGACATGCCGGCGCTATTCGCGCGCTTACTTGCATCACCTGACGAAGAGCTCGGAAACGCTGGGCTGGCAGTTGCTCGGGAAACACAACATTCATTTCTACCACCAGCTCATGCGCGAAATGCGAGCGAGCATTTTGGCCGGAAACTTCCTTGAGCTCTACGAGCGGAAACGCGTCTTCCTGCACGAATCGGATCTCGATAATCCCATCATCGAACCGAAGCCGAATCGGAAACGGCGCACCAGTCTCGGGAATTACGAAGTGCATCGTGCGTGGGAAGGATTTTCCAGCATCCGGCATATCGCGTCGGGCGAGATCATGCACATGCGGACCGATCCGCTGGAGGAAGCGCGGCAGCTTTATGTGGAGCAGAGCCGATTGGCTGATCGATTGCACCAGTCTAACGAGCCGCTAGTGATTTGGGATGTGGGCTTGGGAGCGGCGGCGAACGCGATGGCGGCGATCCAGTGTTACGAGGCGGCTGCGGAAATGGGATCGATACGCCCGATGCAGCTAATCAGTTTCGAGAACGATCTGGATTCTTTGCGATTGGCAATGCTGCATAACGACGCTTTTACTTATCTGCGCCACGGTGGCCCTCCGGCGATCGCACAGATGGGCGAGTGGCAATCGAAGAAATATCCTGGATTGAGCTGGCAGTTGGTGACCGGCGATTTCCCGGGGACGATCGCGCAGGTTTCTGCGGTGCCGGATTTGATCTTCTACGATATGTTTTCGAGCAAGACTTCGGCGGAGGCGTGGACGCTGGCGGCGTTCCGCCAGCTCTTCGCGGCCTGTGCGGGACGGGCGGTGGAGTTGTTTACCTACACCTGCTCGACTTCCATGCGGGTGACGTTGCTCGCAGCGGGATTCTTCGTGGCGCGCGGCCGGAGCATGGGCCCGAAAGATCAGACGACGATCGCGCTCATGCCCGGCGCTCCGCGGGATGGGCGCGACTTGTTAGGCGCAGAGTGGCTGGAGCGTTGGGAGCGTTCCGGTGCGAAATATCCAGGCGAACTGGCGACCGAAGAGGAGAAGGTGGCCTTCGAGGGAATTATTCGCGGGCATCCTCAGTTCGACGCGGAAGTCGAGAGCCTGGGGAGCGCGCGCTTGTAGCGTGCTGGTTGTCGCATGCTGCGACAACGAACTTTCCGAGCGCTCGGGCGCGGGTCGCGAAGCAGACGCTGGAGGAAAAGCCTGTTTCGGCAGCATGCCTCAACCAGCACGCCTGGAGACGTGCGCTCCCCGGAAAACTAGCGACGCGTTAAGGTGGCTCGGGAACCTTTCGTGCCAACTCTGCGACGAGCGGGTAGTGATCGGACGCGACGCGGGCGAGGGGAGAACGATGAACTTGTAGATCGGTGGGATGCAGCGCGTCGTTCACGAAAATATGATCGACTGCGAGCGAGGGAAGACGGGTGGGATAGGTGCGAAAGGCGCTCTGCGGTGCGACGAGGGAGCGGACATCGCGCAGAGCGCGGGCGAAGATCCGATAGGCCGGGGAAGTGCGGACGCTGTTGAAATCGCCCAGCAAAAGCGCGGGCACATCTCTGGCGATGGACCCGAGCCAATCCTCGCCGAGGAGCCACTGCGCCTGGAGGACGCGTTCACTCCGGCCCAAGCCGAGGTGGGTGTTGATCAATTGCACCGGGCCGAGGGCGGTCTCGACTTCGAGCCAGAGAGCGCCGCGAGTCTCGCGGCAATACCAGGGCGCGATGCCGGGCAACTGTTCCGCGCGTTTCACTGTGAACGGCAACCGGCTGACGATGGCGTCGCCGTATTGTTCGTCGCCGTTTTGCATCGCGGGATGGAAGTGATGCTTCCAGCCGAGTTGCTCGGCAATGAGTGCGGCTTGATCAGCCCTCGCGGAACGCGAGCGGCGCGCGTCGAGTTCCTGCAGACCGACGACATCGACCGACATGCTGGCGATGACTTCGGCGATGCGACTTTCGGACCGTTGCCGATCCATTCCGACACAGCCGTGGACGTTGTAAGTGGCGGCGCGGAGGACGGGGGCTGGACTCATGCTCGTGCTCCTGCTCGTAATCGTGCTCCTAATCAGTCGGCAAATGGTTCGAGCACGAGCACGATTACGAGTATGAGCACGAGTGGGAGGTCACATTTGCGACGCGAGCAAGGATCCGATGCGACCGCGGATTTTTTGCGAAAGCGGACGGTTCTCCCATTCTTGCAGAGTGATCTCGCGCGAGTGCTGTTTGTCTTCCTCAAAAACGCGGATGTGATTTCCGACAAAGCTGTGATCGAGCACGTTGAGGTTGGCCTCTTCGTTTAAGGACATGGAACGGTTGTCGAGATTAGCCGAGCCAACGGACGCCCAGCAGTCATCGACGAGCAGATATTTGCAATGAAAACGCGCGGGTTGGTATTCGTAGAAGCGCGCGCCGGCTTCGAGTAACGACCGCCAATGCGCTCGCCCAACAGCGCGAATGAGCGGCGCGTCGGTGTCGCTGCTCGGTCCGATAATCTGCACCTCGACTCCGCGCTCGCAGGCTTCGATCAAGGTCTGGGTGCAGAGCGCGTCTGGAATGAAGTAGGCGTTCGCGATGCGGATGTGGCGGCGCGCGGCGGCGATGGAGATGAGGAGCATGAGGCGGGCGCTATCGGAGCCCTCACCGGCGGAACTTTGGAAGACCTGGCAGGTGTCGTCGCCAGCGGGCTCCAGCTTCGGAAAATAGTCATTCCCATGCAGAAGACGGGCGCGGGTTTGAATCCAGTTATCCATAAAGGCCTGCTGCATCTGCGCCACGGCGGGGCCTTCCACTTTGTAATGAGAATCGCGCCAATGTCCGTGCGTGCGACCATTACCTTTCCAATCATCGGCAATCCCGACACCGCCGATGAAGCCAACTTTGCCATCCACCACAAGGAGCTTGCGATGGGTGCGGAAGTTCATCTGCAGATTGAGGAAGCGGAAAATTTCCAACTCGACCGGGGAACGGCGGAGCATGTTAAGCACGTCGCTGTGGACGTCGTCGCAGCCGAGCGCGTCCTGGAGGAAGTGGACGTGCACACCGGCGCGAGCGCGTTCGTCGAGCGCTTCGGCGAAGGCGGTGGAGATCTCGCCTTCTTTCCAAAGGAAATTTTCGAAGGTGACAGTGCGTTCTGCGGAACGGATGGCCGCGAGCATGGCCGGGAATATTTGGTCGCCATTTTCCAGCGGCGTCACCTTGTTATCATCGAGCAAGGGTGGCCCAAGGAGATGGCCCATGGTGCGGGCGAATTCTTCATCGCCGGCGTCGTAACCAGCGTGGATGCGATGGCGCAGCTTCTTCTCGTTAGGGAAAAAATTCCGCGCAATGAAAAGCGTAGCGAGACCACCCACCGCCGCGGCTCCGAGCAGAGTGGACCAGGGTGCGCCGTCCGAGGAACGAGTGAATTTCACCCCTTAGTATCGCATAAGCGACCGTCTTTGACTGCCGAAGTTCCTCGGCGCGTGCGCGCCAAGGCCGTCAGGCCACGCCGGCTTTGGCAGCCGCGCGCTGTGCCATGCGCCGCAGGAGAAGCGTGACTGTGACCAATGCCACCAAGGCCAATCCGAGGGCGACGTATTCCAGCGGACCGCGCGGTCCATCGGCCGTGCGTTTCCCGACCGCGCCGAGGTAGACGAACATAATGTTGCCTGGGAGCATGCCGACGAGTGTCGCCGCCAGGTAATGCCAGAACGGGATGGCGGTGAGGCCGTAGAGGTAATTCGTGATTCCGAACGGCACCGGACACATGCGGAGCAGGCCTACGATTTTCCAGCCTTCTTTCGCGATCGCCCGATCCATGGAGTGGAAGCGCGGATAGTTCTCCATCTGTCGCGCGACCGTGGCGCGGGCGACATAGCGAGAAAAAAGAAAACTGAAGGCGGAAGCGAGCGCGATCCCGAACATGATCGCGGTCAACCCGCCAGTGAAGCCAAAGGTGAAACCAGCGAGCAAGGTGAGCGGCAAAACCGGCAGGAGGACGATGCTGACGACGGCAAAGACGGCGCCGTAAATAAAGACGCCAGCGATGCCGAATTGCTTCGCCCAAAGGCGAAACGTTTCGACCCAATCGAGGACCGGTAGAAAACGCAGGGCGAGAATTAAGACGAGCAAGACCACACCAAGGCCGAGCAATTTCCAGAGCTGCGAGGGGGAGAGTCCGAATTTCTTTGGGAGCGGTTCGATTCGCACTGATAGCGCGAGGCCGCGTCGCGCGCGAATTTGTCGCTGCGACTGAGGTGGGCGTCGGCAGGGTATGATCAGCGCAAAGCCATCGTGCTTCGGAGTCGATGCGAGTTCTTGCCAAGACGAGCCCGCCGCAACAATGTCGTGACGCATGGCGTCTCCGACTGACCCTTCCCTTCCGGTTGAGCCATCCTCACAGGCAGAAGTAAAGGAACTGCTCGCGGATGTGGTCGAGCGCGCGCCGGGCGAAGCGGCCAAGATGCTCCTGCCCTATCCCGACGAATACATCGTCGAGATGCTGACGCTTTTAAATCCGGCGCAAGCGCAGCGCGTGCTGAGGAAGTTAAAAAGCGAGCGGCGGCAGCTCGTGATGGCGGTGGCCGCGCCCCATGTGCGGCAGCAATGGGCGCGTAACCAAGAGTTCCGCGACAACACCGTCGGCCACATGATGGAACCGCCACTGGCGGTCTTTCTCCCAAGTGTCACGGTCGCGGAGGCCACAGAGGATTTGCGGCCGCTCGTCGCGCACGCCTTCATCACCTACGCCTTTGTGACGGATGAAGAAGAACGCCTTCTGGGCGTGGTGGCGATGCGCGAGATGCTGCTGGCGCGGCCCGAGCAAACCCTGGCCGAGATCATGATCCGAAATCCGTTCCGCCTCGATCCGCGGATGGAATTGGTGGACGCGATGCGCGCCACCATGGTGCGGCATTATCCGGTTTACCCGGTCTGCGAGGAAGACGGGAAACTGATCGGACTGATCCGCGGACAGATGTTATTCGAGGCGCACACGGTGGAGCTGAGTTTGCAGGCGGGAAAAATGGTGGGTGTGGAAAAGGAGGAACGCCTCGCCACGCGTTGGACGCGCAGTTTCCGCTTCCGGCATCCGTGGTTGCAGGCGAATTTGTTTCTCGGTTTCATCGCGGCCAGCGTGGTCGGCTCGTTTCAGGGCACGATCGATCGGCTCGTTATCCTGGCGGTCTTTGTGCCGGTGGTGATCGGTCAATCCTCGAACACCGCGGTGCAGACTCTGGCGGTGGCGCTGCGCAGTATCACGCTCGGAGAATTACAGAGTGGGAAAGAGAAACGGCTGATTTGGAAAGAGAGTTTCCTGGGGGTTTTGAATGGCTGCCTCACCGGGATCAGTGCCGGGGTGGCGATGTTCGCGTTCGCGAAGTTTCAGAAAAGCCCCAACGCACTGGCGTTGGCGTTTGTGGTCTTTCTCTCGATGGCTGCGAGTTGTCTGGTGGCCGGTGTGTTCGGGGCGCTGATTCCGTTGATTCTGCGTCGACTCGGGACGGATCCCGCGATGGCTTCGAGTATCGTCCTGACCACGATCACCGACGTGGCCAGCCTGGCGGTGTTTCTGGGCTTGGCGACCTGGCTGATTTAGCTGGAGAGCGCATGTTTTGCGCGAAGCGGAAACCGGCGAGGTTGGCCGGCTCTCCACCTTTCGTTAGGCAGAGGAACTGGAATTTCATCCCGAGATGTTGGGGATGGATCAGCGTTTGCAGGGCCCGTTTGATTTTTGCATCGGCTGAGGCCAGAAAATCTTCACCTTGATTTCCGGCGAGGAGGCCAGTGAGAAAGTGATGTTGATCGGTGAAGCCAGCGAGCGTGAGGCCGCACTTTTGCGCGTGCTCTTCCAGGCTGGTCCATTCTACATGCGCGGTGATATCAGCGTTTCCAATTTCGACGAAGGGCGATGGAAGAACGCGATGCTTCGCATAGCAACGCAGCGTTCCGGTGGTGCGGTGTGGAGCGTAGAATTCCGCGCGCGGCCACCCGTAGTCGGCCACGAGGACGAACCCCGTAGTCAGTCTGCCCGCGACCATCTCAATCCAGTCCAGCGCCGCGAGATTGACCTCGGTTTCGTAACCGGCCGGAAGCGGTTGCGGGATGGTGCACAAGCGTTCCAAAAGCGTCGCATCGGAAACTGCTCGATGGACGAAATGGAATTCGCCGTCGGATTCTGCGACGTGTCGCTCATTCCATTCCGCACCATCCCAGCGCACCAAATGCACCGGCAGCGCATCGATCAGCTCGTTCGAGAAATGGACTCCGTGAAATGCCGGCGTCTCATTCAGCGAGCGACTCCATTCGATCTTGTTGGAAAACTCTGCCAGCGCGGTCGCCTGGCGTTCCTGCAGAACGGAAAACGGCTCGACGATTCGGTAACGCAGTCTGGCAAAAAGATCATGATGTTCACGTCGCGCAGCCGACAAGACATCATGCGCGAATTCCCCGCCCTGCGCTCCTTGTTCGACGATTACGAAATCCTCGCGTCGCCCGAGCGCTTCCCACATTTCGGCAAATTGCCCGGCCAACAGTCGACCGAAGAGCGGCCCCACGCTGACGCTGGTGAAATAGTCGCCAGCGCGCCCGAGCGCCGCGCGGCCCGAACTGTAGTAGCCATGCTCCGGATGGTAGAGCGCGTGCTCCATGAAATCCGCGAAGGTGATTGAGCCGCGCGCGCGAATCGCTTCGCTGATGAGTGAAACCAGAGCTGCTTCGTCAGTTTGCAGAGGCCAACGTCCAACGTCCATCTCCCCTCCGCAATGCGACGGCGGGCCGGCTGTCCAATGTCTTACGCGGCTTGGGCGGCTCGCGAACGCGGAAACAGTTCGTCCCGGCCTTCGGTTCGCGGTATTGTTGTTCCGCGATGAGGCATTCGACAGAAGAGGTGGACCGGGTGCTTGCCCCCTATCTGCGTGATTTGGATCGCAGCCTGTTACACGAGAACTTGAAACTTTCGCCGGAGCAACGCTTGGAAAAGCTCGTCCGCTTCACTTCGTTTGCCTCAGAATTGCGCGAGAGTGGGATCCGGGCGCGATCCGAAGCTCAAAGCGGCCATGACCGCCCATTTCGATAAGCTGCTGCCGGTCCTGGTCCGCGGGGGAATCGAATTCATTCTCATTGGAGGCGTGGCCGCGGTGGTGCATGGGTCTGCGCGGGTCACTTATGATGTAGACATTTGCTACTCCCGGGCGTCGGAAAATATCGCCGGACTGGTGCATGCGCTCGAACCGCACGCACCTTATCTGCGCGGTGCGCCGCCGGGACTGCCCTTCCATTGGGACGAACGCACGGTCGTCCATGGTCTGAACTTTACCCTCACGACCGAACTGGGAGATCTGGATTTGATGGGAGAAGTCATCGGCGGTGGCGGCTACGCGGATTTGCTCCCGCATTCCATCGCGATAGAGGCGTTCGGGGTGGAATTCCGATGTATCGATCTGCCAACTCTGATCCGACTGAAACGTGCCGCCGGACGCCCACGTGATTTCGAAGCACTGGCTGAATTGGAGGTTCTCAGGGCGGCGCAGGCGGCGGAGTGATTGATAAGACCGGCGCGCGTTTCACGTTTGGATTTTGCGAGGACTTGCACCTAAGTTTGCCGAACCAGCTTACGCTTCCCCGCCTTCTCGCATGCCAGTTTTATATCCCAGACGCAGTCGCCCCGTGGAGGCTTACAATCCGCCCTGGTACACTCGGCCGCGCTACTACTTTCCGATCGCTGCCATCCTGGTGGCGTTGATCGCGGGGGCGATTTATGGATTTATTCTGGCGGCGGATTTGAGCCGGAAGGCGGAGAGCTTCGATCTGGCGGAGCTGGATAAGATGGAATCGGCCAGCGTGATCGTGGATCGGAACGATAAAATCGTGGGCCAGATCTATGTGGAGAATCGCGAGACG
>JBDUAH010000077.1:0-9454 GCA_040004745.1 Chthoniobacterales bacterium
CAAACGCAGCCAGCCGCCGGAGCCGCCCACGCCGTTCCCGACCATGTGCACATGCATGTCGATGCGGCGCGGCGAAGGGGGCATTTCGGGCGGATGTTAACGAGCGCGAAGGAAGCGCGGCGAGTACTTAAATCGGACGCATTCTTTGCCAAAAAGGCTTACGGATGCTATAGTGTTCACAAGGCAGCGAGGATGACTCGTTAGCCGCAAAGAACTCGAAACTAGGGATCGGTTCGGACCGACAACGCTCTCCCACAGCGGAGACTTCACAGTTGTCAGGTTGGTTTAACGCCGCCGCGAAGAGTCGTGGTTAGGTGGCCTTTTATTGAATCGTCCCGTCAACCGAAAGGGAATCTCATACATATGAAAAAACTACTATCCACCATGACAATATTTAGCCTGGCGATCGGACTCAGCGTGGCTCCGGCACTGGCCGAACAAATGGCGCCGCAAAAATTTAACGCTCACCTCGTCCGGGGTTCGAAAGTGATCGGCGCGGATGTTTTCAACACCGCGGGCAAAGACATCGGGAAGGTCAACGACATTGTCTTTGACGAAAACACTGGAGGCACGATGCACGCCGTCATCGAAGCCGGCGGATTCATTGGGATCGGCGATAAGCTGACACCGGTCTCCTGGCAGTCCATGCAGGTAAAGGAGAACGCGAAGGACACGGACGCGTTCAAGCTCGTGACCACTCTCGACAAAGCGAAGCTGACCCAGGGAATGAGCTTCGAGCGCAACATGTTCACCGCGACGGATAAGAGCTGGATGAAGCAAATCCCTGGCACCAACGGCAAAAAACTCGTGCGCGCCAGCGACGTCGACGATGCGAAGGTTTTCGATAAGGACGGCAACCACATCGGCGAAATTCACGAGGTGATCTTCGACACCAAGACCGGCAAGATCGCGTATGCGGCGGTGTCGTTTGAGGACGAATTCCTCCACAAAGGCGAGCAGATGACAATGGTTCCGTGGACGATGATTCGCCAGAGCGCCGCGACCACGCCGGGCTTCGTTTTGAAGGCCGACAAGACCAAGCTGGAAGGTGCAACCTTCTTCGCGCCGAACGCCTGGCCGAACATGAACGACTTCGCCTGGAACAAGCGCGTGTATGATTACTACACGGTGACGCCTTACTTCTGGACCGGCGTCTAAGAAATTCTCCAGCGCCCAGCGCGTTGGATTTTGCAGAGGGCGGGAGCGCTTCCGGGTGCTCCCGCCCTTCCTGCGTACGGCCGTCCCAGGCTGCTTGTCCGAGGCGGCGGCGGTGCAAATCACGCTCGCGAACACCGTCATCCTGAGCGGAGCGCAGCGAAGTCGAAGGATCTCTCCGTTGGGCTGATGCACACGCTCTCTCTACAAGCGCAGCCGACAGAGCGACTGCGAGATCCCTCGACCGTCTTCGCGGCTCGGGATGACGTGCGACGCTTCACCCTTGTGCCAGCCGGAATGGGCTGGAGATGCACCTCCCCCGGGCGAAGCGCGTTGCGTTTGCCTCGGTCGTCCACCATCTTTCGCGGCGATGGAGTCTGATTACGATGCGATCATCGTCGGGGGAGCTTTCTCCGGCGCGGCCACTGCACTGGTGCTAAAACGGAAATATCCGGTCGCGCGTGTCCTGATTGTCGAAAAGGCGGAGGAGTTCGATCGCAAGGTGGGTGAATCAACGACCGAGATCAGCAGCGCCTACATGACGCGGATTCTCGGTTTGAGCACGTACCTCGGACATCACCAACTGGTGAAACAGGGCCTGCGGATGTGGTTCTCGAATCGCGCAGACCAGCCGTTCGATGATTGCGTTGAAATCGGTGCGCGCTATCAAGCGCGGCTGCCAACCTTCCAAGTCGATCGCTCCACGCTGGACGCGCACATGCTGGAAATGGCGGTAGCGGCCGGATGCGAATTGCGACGACCGGCGAAGGTGAAGGGGCTCGACCTAAACGCGGGCGCGACTTCATCGATCACGATTGCGACGCCGGCGGGTGACGAAACTTTGCGCGCGCGCTGGATCGTGGATGCGAGCGGGCGTACTGCGTTGCTCGGTCGAAAACTCGGTCATTTCCGGCCGAATACCGAGCATCCGATCAATGCCGTCTGGGCGCGCTTTTCCGGCGTGAAAGATTGGGATAGCTACGATTGGCGCGAGCGTTTTCCGGATTACGCAAATGCCTGCCGCACCGGACGCAACTGGGCCACGAATCATCTCATGGGGCACGGTTGGTGGTGCTGGATCATTCCGCTGAAGGGCGGCGATGTCAGCGCGGGACTTGTTTACGATTCGCGGATTTTTGAATTGGCAGAAGGCGTCAATCTCGGCGAGCGGCTGCACAGTCACCTGCTCTCACATCCGGTGGGGCAGGAGATTTTTTCGCAGGCGAAAATTGCGGAAGGCGATGTGCATGCGTTTTCCGCGATGCCGTATTCGAACACCCAAGTCTGCGGCGACGGCTGGGCCATGGTGGGCGACGCCGCGGGATTCATCGATCCGCTCTACAGCCCGGGCCTCGATTTCTGCGCCTACACCACTTACTACGTCGCCGACATGATCGCGGCTCAACTCGCTGGCGAAGATGTCACTGCGCGGGTCGACTATTACAACACGCAGTATCCCATCACCTACCGGCTGTGGTTCGAGACGCTTTACAAGGATAAGTATTTCTACATGGGCGACGCCGAACTCATGTCGGCTGCGCTCCTCCTCGATGTCGGTTCGTATTTTGTCGGATTGGTCACGCCGGTTTACAAAAATCCGGAGCTGGAATTTACCCGGCTGCCTTTCGAGGGAACGCCGGGGCGAATCGTCGCCAGCGTGATGAGTTTGTACAACCGGCGGCTGGTGACGTTGGCGAAGCGACGCCTCGCGACCGGGACCTACGGTCAGCGGAACGCCGGTTGGCGCGAGCTTTATGATGGTTTCGTGCCCGACTTCCGGGTGCGGAAGTTGATCCAAAAAGGACTCTTTCGTTGGTGGAAGGCAGAGCTGACTAATCTGCGACTGATGCTGCGACAGTCTCCCGCGAACGCCGCTCAGCTCACGCCGCCAGTCTTCGCGGAACCGCAAACGGCCACGCGGCCGCTGTCGTAAGAAACCGCATCCCGGTCATCCCGAGCCGCACAGACGGTCGGTTATCGCGAAGAGTGAGCACTTGCGATACGAGTTTATCCCGCTTCGTATGAGTTTACCATCGTCCCCACTCTTCCGCCGCTTCGCCCCCCGCGGGGTTTTCTGGCGCAAGTATCTCGACTGGGGGGTGCGGAACCTCCCGTTTTATCTGCAGCCGATCATGCTTTTCGGCATGACTGTCTTTTTCTTTTTCTTCGCGGGGTCCGTGCGCCGCGCGGTGGTCGAAAACCTCACCCTGGCGCTCCCGGGTTCCTCTCGCGGAATGAATCATCTCCGCGCTCTTCGCACTCTCCTTAACTACGCCTGGACCATTACCGACGCGACCAAGTTTAAGCTGACGAAATTCGAGTTCGGCTACGAGATCGAAGGAGAAGAATTTCTCTCGCAGCTGGCGGCAGCGCACGGCGCTGTGGTTCTCACTGCGCACATGGGGAGCTACGATTTGGGGGCCTCGATTTTTGCGCAAAAATTCCAGCGTGAAATACGCATCGTCCGCGCGCCGGAAAGTGATCCCGATTCCGCGAAACATTTGCAGACTTCGTTCAACGAAACCGGCGCCGGCGCGGTGAAGGTGGACTACAACCGCGGCGGTGCGCTGCTTTCGTTCGATCTCCTGGCGGCAGTGCGAAACGGCGAGATCGTCTCCATTCAAGGCGATCGAATTATGCCGGGTGTAGCCAGTGCCGAAGTCGAAATGTTCGGCCAACGCGTGCCGTTGCCAACCGGACCGTTCACACTGGGACTCGTGGCGCAGGTGCCGATTTTTCCCCTCTTCTTCATCCGCGCCGGATATCGCAAGTATCGTATCATCACCCGTGCGCCGATCTATCTGCGACGCACCGCGCGTTCGCGGGATGAGGACATGGCGAACGCGATGAAAGCATGGCGCGACGTGCTGGAAGCAGTCATAACCGAATATTGGCACCAATGGTTCGCGCTGGTGCCGACGACTCATGCAAAACTCTGAGCCCGGTTTCTACTTCGCGTTGCCGCGGCTGATCGCGCGGATTTTTGGCGGGAACAGCGTCCGCACGGAAACGAATTGGCTGGAAGCGAACGTCGCCGGTGGTCTCATTCACGGCGTCGCGTATCTCTTCGTCGCGCAGCTCTGCTGGCGCGGCCTGGAGCGATGGCAACAACTGCTCCTTCTTCTTCCGCTCGCCGCGCTCGTCTGGACCGCGTGGCTCCTGACTTTATACGTCAACTACCTCATCGTTCGGCGCCTCCGTGCTATCGGAATGCTGCGCCAAACGCCGGACGATCGCGCCCAGGGCCTCTTGATTGCCGCGATGACCACCGCTTTCGCAGTCGCACTCTTGAATGCTGGAGGATTTTTCGCGTTCGCCGGCGGAGTTTGGATCGCCGTCCTGGCCCTTAATCTCGCAGCTGGCGGCGCGCTCGCTCTACTCCGTGCAACCAACGCCGCGTAACACCAATCCGATCCGCGCCGCGCTTCTCGCGTACGCCTTGCTCGCGCCCGGTCTCTCGCTCGGACTGGCTTTCATCGGCGCGCACATCGTTCTCGCGCTGCTTCCGCTCTTCACATCTCACCTGCTTCTCCTCTACGCCACCCTCGCGCCGAGCTGTCAGTGGTGGGGTCCGGTTCTCACCCACTTCGAAACCGCCGAGCGCGAAGTTTGGATCACCATCGATGACGGGCCCTCGCCCGAACACACGCTCGCGATGCTTGCTCTCCTTACTCGCTTCGAAGCCCGCGCGACGTTTTTCTTGGTGGGCGAGCGCGCGGAAGAGAATCCGCATCTCATCACAGAAATCCTCACCCGTGGGCACTCGTTAGGGAATCACACCTGGTCGCATCCGACGCGGAGTTTCTGGTGCGCCGGGCCAGCGCGGCTCGCGCGCGAAATCGTTCTCGGCGCGGAACCGTTGCGGACCACGCCAGAGCGACCGGCGGATTTCTTCCGCGCGCCGGTCGGGATGCGGAACATGTTCTTGCACCCTTTGCTCGCGCGACGCGGCCTCGGGCTGATCGGTTGGACGGTGCGTGGTCTCGATACGGTCAAGCGCGACGCGACCGCAGTGGCGGAACGCATCGAAAAGGGAACGCGGCCCGGCGCCATCATCGTCCTGCACGAGGGTCATCAAGTCGCGCGCGATCCGGAGTTTGGGCCGCGCTGCCTTGAGCTGACGTTGGAACACCTCGCGGCGCGGGGTTATCGCTGCGTCATTCCGCGGTCGGAACAGCTTCGGACCAGCGGCGCTGGAAGATAAACAACCGGTTATTAAACGGCGTCCGGCCCCATGCCGGCTGTTCGTGGCGCGTCCACTCTTCTTCGGGGAACATTGAGTGGATAGAGACGCGGCGAGGAAAATGAAGTTGGACGCCGATATTCCAGCTCACGGTCTGCGCGAAAATTTCACCAGCATACGTTATCCAAAAGCGAGCGGAGCCGTCGCGTAGGGAATCCCTGATCAAAAGTAAACCACCCGGCGGCACGTAAGCCGCCAGCCGTTCCAGCAAGTTTCGCTGCGCGGCCGGCGTCAGATAGTGCAGGAGATCGAAGATGACGACATCGCCGCGAAACTCGCCCTCATCAGCGGTCGCGACGTCTTGTTCGCGTAGATCGATATCGCGGTAGTGCTCACGCGCCACGGCGCGGCCGCGACGGATTTTTGGCCCATCGATATCCAGCCCGGTGATGGCCTGCGCGAGCCCGCGTTCTCGTAAATAAAACGGCAGCAGCCCCACCCCGCAGCCGACATCGAGCAAGGGCGCGCGCGACTGGCGAAGCAGCTCGAAGGCCGCCGCGAAAACGGGATCGGAGCGCAACTTGCTCGCGGCGTAATGCCTAAGCCAGCGTGAGGTGAAGTGCGAGGCCACGCCCGTACACGCCTCTCGATGCGTCGCTGAGCGGGGCGTTTGGTTTTCCATTTGCTTCGGATTTTCGCGCTGCCAGACTGGGTCGTGGGCGACTTCTTCTCCGAATATGACGTCGGGGGATTTTTTGATGAGATGTTTGCGGCGCCTGGCGCTATCCGTCCCCATTACAGCAAATTGCTGGCGCGATTCAAGGCTATGGCGCCGGAGGAGTTCGAAAAGAAAAGGGCCCTCGCCACCTCCAATTTTCTCACTCAAGGGATTACCTTCACGGTTTATAACGATGACCAGGGGACAGAGCGCATTTTCCCGTTCGATCTCGTCCCCCGAATCATCCCGGCGAAAGAGTGGGATCTGATCGAGCGCGGCCTCGTCCAGCGCATCACGGCGCTGAATCTTTTTCTGCACGACGTCTATCATAACCAAAGCATCCTGCGCGACGGCACCATTCCGAAAAGCATCGTGTGGGAGGCGGCGCACTTCCGGCCGGAGTTCATGCAGTTCGATGTCCCGGGGAACGTCTACATTCACATCTGCGGGACGGACTTGATCCGTGATGGCGAGGGCAATTACCTCGTGCTGGAGGACAATGCGCGCTGCCCTTCCGGCGTCTCGTATGTGCTGGAAAATCGCCAGGCGATGAAGCGCATTTATCCGACGCTGGTGGGCCAATACAAGGTACGACCGGTCGAGGATTATCCGCAGGAACTGCTCAACGTCCTGCGCCATGTCGCTCCCCAAACACGCGCGGATCCCACCGTAGTCCTGCTCACGCCCGGGACCTACAACTCCGCTTACTTCGAGCATTCGTTCCTCGCGCGTTCGATGGGCATTGAGATTGTGGAAGGTCGCGATCTCGAGACGCATGATGGGAAGGTTTTCATGCGCACGACGAAGGGCTTGAAGCGCGTGGACGTGATCTATCGCAGGATCGACGACGATTTTCTCGATCCGCAGGTTTTCCGGAAGGACTCGGGACTCGGCGTGGCGGGATTGGTGGATGCTTATCGCAAGGGCAACGTGAGCCTGGCGAACGCAATCGGCACGGGCGTGGCGGACGACAAGGTGGTTTACCATTTTGTCCCGAAAATGATCCGCTATTACTTGGGCGAAGATCCTATTCTTCCCAATGTCCCGACGTATCTCGCGTCGGTGAAAGAGGACCTCGCTTACATTCTCGAGCACATTCCGGAGTTGGTGGTGAAAGCGGCGAACGAAAGTGGCGGCTACGGCATGCTCGTGGGGACGCAGGCGACGAAGGCAGAGTGCGATGAGTTCCGCGAAAAGGTGAAAGCGAATCCGCGCAATTACGTTGCGCAGCCGGTCGTGGCGCTTTCGCGCTCGCCGGCGTTTTGCGACGAATCGATGCAAGGTCGTCACATCGATCTCCGTCCTTACATTCTCTACGGCGAGAAGGTCAAAATCATTCCCGGTGGCCTAACAAGAGTCGCGCTCACGGCTGGTTCGTTGGTGGTGAATTCGTCGCAAGGCGGAGGCAGTAAAGACACCTGGGTGATCGACGAAGACGCGGACGATTCAGCCCCCAATTCCTAATGCTTAGCCGCGTCGCCGATTCACTCTATTGGATGAGCCGCTACATCGAGCGGGCGGAGAACAACGCCCGCATCGCGGACGCCAATTTGCAGTTGATGCTCGACCTTACGAATCAACCGGACTTCGATCCGCAACAGCAATGGCAGCCGATCATCAGTTCGCTGGAGGAGAATGAGCTTTTTGCCTCGCTCTACGCGAAGCCGGACGGACGGGCGGCGATCGACTTCGTGAGCCTGCAAAAGAAGAATCCGAACTCGATTTACTCCTGCCTTTCCGAGGCGCGCGAGAATGCTCGCACCACGCGCGAACAGATTTCGAGCGAGATGTGGGAGCAGGTGAATCGCCTGTATCTGTTCGTGAAAAGCGACGGGGCGCGGAAGCTGTTGCGCAGCAGTCCGTATCAGTTCTTCCAGCGCGTGATCGAGGGCTCGCACCTTTTTCAAGGCATCACGCACGCCACGAACACGCACGGCGAAGGCTGGCACTTCATGCGCATCGGTCGGCTAATCGAACGCGCGGATTGCACCTCGCGATTGCTCGACGTGAAGTATCACATTTTGCTCCCGAGCGGGGAAAATGTGGGCGGCAATGTGGACACCATCCAGTGGATGTCCGTGCTCAAATCATGCAGTGCGTTGGAAGCTTATCGGAAGGCTTATGTTGATCGGGTCGCGCCTTGGAAAGTGGCCGAGTTTTTGACTACGCACTCGGGTTTTCCGCGCTCGATTCGTTTTTGCGTCGATTTCCTGGATGAGGCGTTGCACTGCATCTCGGGCTCGGATGAATCGCGTTACGCGAACGAAGCGGAACGCCTTTCCGGCCGGCTACGGTCCGATCTCGATTACGTCACGATTGGCGAGATTTTTAAGATCGGGCTGCACGAATATCTGGCCTCGATCCAGAAGCGGCTGGTGGAAATCAGTAACGCGACCTACGACACGTATTGCCGCAGCAAGTTAACGGCCGAAGATTCAACCTCGTAACGCGACTGCGGCTACGGCTGGAGCAGGTTGATATACCAGCCGATGAGCGTCTCGCCGAAAAACATCCAGCCCAGCGCGCCGGCCGCGAGGTACGGGCCAAACGGCAACTTAGCCGACCAAACGCGCTTCCCGATTAGCATGGTGCCGATGCCCACGAGCGAACCGAGCAACGAACCGGCGAACACACTAAAAAGCACTGCGCGCCATCCTAAAAAAGCGCCGATCGCTGCGAGAAATTTTAGATCGCCGCGTCCCATGGCTTCCCGCGGAATTTGCAGCTCACGCACGACACCGCTGATTTCATGCAGCGCATCGAGTTGCAATTCTTCGGAGCCAAACGCGACGCGGTTGTAGTGAAACTGCAACGTGGTGGCGCCCAACTCCCGGCCATCGATAACGGCGGCGTCGCATTGTAAAAGAAGCTGGTCCTTCTCGCGGGCGAAATTGTCGCTCCACATTCCGCGCTCGTCTCCCACCACGAAGTCGGCGTCTTCCCCTTGCCGCTTCCAGGAAAAAAGTGTTGGCGCTTCCAGACGAATCTTCTTTTTGCCAAAAGCGAGTTTACCGGCTTCGAGCACGACCCAGAGCAGGGCATAACCCAGGGCCGCCGACGCAACCGAGGTCAGGACTGCCGTCAACCGGCTGTCGGTTGTCATCAATTCCGGCACAATGAGACACGCCACCACGCCGACTGCGGTCCCGCCGAGCGTGATCTCGTCGGGAATGATGAAGTGCTCGAAGTCGATGAACGTGGCTGTGATGAGCAGCGAAACCAGAACCAAATAGGGAAGCGCAGTCTGCCACGGAAAGTTGCACCACACGGCGAGGAAAAGGAGCGCCGTGAGCAACTCCACGGCGAAGTAGCGGAACGCGATCCGGGCTCCGCAATTTGCACAGCGGCCGCGTAGATAAAGCCAGCTCGCGAGCGGAAGATTTTGCTGCCAGGGAATC
>JBDUAH010000323.1:0-2819 GCA_040004745.1 Chthoniobacterales bacterium
AAGCGCTGCAGAGCGCGACCCCGCAGGATTCGGTTCTCGTGCAAGGCTGGGTCCGAACCCGGCGAGAGGCCAAGACATTTTCGTTCATCGAGTTGAACGACGGCTCAAGTTTGAAGAGCTTACAAATCATCGCGCCCGATGTGCTGGCGAATTACGTGGAGGTGCAGCACTTGATGACCGGGGCCTCGATCGCGGTGCGCGGGAAGCTCGTCGCCTCCCAAGGCCAGGGGCAGAGCTGGGAGATCGTGGCCGACGAGGTGACGATTCTCGGCGGGTCCGATGAGACGTATCCGCTGCAGAAAAAAGGGCACACGCCGGAGTTCTTGCGTGAGATCGCGCATCTGCGGCCGCGCTCAAATCTCTTTGGCTCGGTGTTTCGTGTGCGCAGCCGGTTGGCCTTTGCGATCCACCAGTTTTTCCAGGATCGCGGGTTCGTTTATGTGCATACGCCGATCATTACCGGGAGTGATTGCGAGGGGGCGGGGGAGCTGTTTCGCATCACCACGATCGACGCGAAGAATCCGCCGCGGCGCGACGATGGTAGCATTGATTACGCGCGCGATTTCTTTGCGCGCTCTACGTATTTGACGGTGAGCGGACAACTTGAAGCGGAGGCGTTCGCGTGTGCGCTCTCGAATGTTTACACCTTCGGCCCGACGTTCCGGGCGGAGAACTCGAACACTTCGCGGCACGCCAACGAGTTCTGGATGATCGAGCCGGAAATGGCGTTCTGCGATCTGAGCGGCAACATGGATCTGGCGGAGGAGTTGGTGAAATATCTCATCCGCGACATTCGAGAAAAATGCCCAGACGAGATCGAACTCTTCAGCAAGTTTGTCGACAAAGAGTTGCTCGGCCGACTCGACTTCGTGCTGGAGCGTCCGTTTCAGCGTCTTGCTTACACGGATGCGGTCGAGCTGCTCTTGAAGAGCGGAGAGAAGTTCGAGTTCGCAGTTGAATACGGAACAAATCTTCAATCGGAACACGAGCGTTGGCTGACGGAGAAGCATTTCAAATGTCCGGTGACGGTTTTCAATTATCCGAAAGAGATCAAGCCGTTCTATATGCGGCTGAACGACGATGACAAAACCGTGACGGCGATGGATGTCCTCGTGCCGGGAATCGGGGAAATCGTGGGCGGGAGCCAGCGCGAAGAGCGGCTGGATGTGCTGGAAGCGAACATGCGCCGGCATGATCTCGATCCCGCAGAGTACAAGTGGTATCTCGATCTGCGCCGCTACGGGACAGTGCCGCACGCCGGCTTTGGGCTGGGGTTCGAGCGCATGCTCATGTTCGTGACCGGCGTCTCAAATATTCGCGACGTGATCCCGTTCGCCCGCACGCCGGGCAACGCGGAGTTTTAACGCGCAATCGAAACGCTGGTCATCTCGAGGACGGGGAGCCTCGCGTCGCTCTCTTGCGATCTTCGTGTCCACCCCGGAGTTGCGTAGTATCGCCGCGACGCCCATGCCGAATTGGCGTGGCACGATTCGCGAAATCCCGATTGCGAACGATAATGAGGACAGCGCAAGGCATTGGGCGCGAGTTGTATTCGAGAATCCATTTCGTTCGGGCCGCGTCTGGCACACCTGCCCCCCACTTCACCAGTCAGTTTTCACACCATGGAAAAAAATCCTCTAAACAAAGGTATCATTAGCGAGAACGCGGTAGGCATTGGCACGGTGACTCCGGAGATGGTGGAGACTCGTGCGCGTGAGCTGGCGGAGATCGCCGGTCGTGTTCCTCCTGAACCATCCGAGGTTGATTATGAACAGGCGCAGCGGGAACTGACTGGCGGAACGGAAATGGATCCGGAGGGGATCGCTCTGGAATCGGTCGCCGAGTCGGAACGCTGGGATCCCGTCGCCGGTTCCACCGGACACCAGACGCAAGACTCGTTAGGCGAAGACGAGGATAGCGAAGGCCGAAGCGAAAGCGCGCAACTGGTCGAAGAAGGAATCGAAGAAGCGGAGCACGATCAGATGCTGCAGGCAGCCCGCGCGGCGCAAGAAAAGGACCAACGCGACGCGTGAGTCTTGCAGCGGAACTGGAGTCGACGGCTCGAGCCCTGGTGGTTCCGGGCCAAGGTCTCCTCGCCGCGGATGAAAGTTTCCTCACGATCGAGAAACGCTTTCAGGCGCTCGGCATGCCATCCACCGAAGAGAACCGCGAGGGCTATCGAGAGATGCTCTTCACGACTTCGGGTCTGAGTGAATTCATCGGCGACGCTCCCTGGACTCTGACCTCTTCCTACGGACGCGCGCTGCAAGGCGCAGCGCTGAAAACGTGGCGCGGATCGGCGGCCAACAAAGCCACCGCGCAGGCCGCGCTTTTCCCCCGCGCGAAGTGCAACGGTCTCGCGGCGCAGGGAAAGTATTCTGCCGATCTGGAAAGCGTGGTTCGTTGAAGCCAACGGGAGCGCCCGCCGGCGTCACCGACCCAAAAGTCCTGACCATTAACGGGGGCTCATCAAGCATCAAGTTTGCGCTCTACCGGGTCGGTGAACCGTTGGAGCGCGGACTGCACGGGAAGATCGATCGGATCGGATCGAGTGGAACGAAATTAGCCTTAAACGCGCCTAACGAGAATAAGAAGGCAAGTCTTCAGCTCGATGCCGGTGATCTCAAATCGGCAGCGAGGTTTCTGATCGATTGGTTGGAGAAACAGACCGATTTTCATTCGGTGAGAGCCGTTGGACATCGCGTAGTGCATGGCATGCAGCACACCGCGCCGGAGTTGGTCACGGCAGAGTTGCTCAAGGAGTTGCATCGCATCACACCGTTCGATCCCGAACATCTGCCCGGCGAGATCGAATTGAT
>JBDUAH010000078.1:0-9423 GCA_040004745.1 Chthoniobacterales bacterium
ATCCGCGACCATTGTCGGCGTGCTGGCTCATTATCTGCGCTTCTTTCATTGGCAGGTGATGCGCTATGCCGCGCGCCATCGGCTGCTCGCGCTCCTGAATATTCTCAGCGTCGCGCTGGGAGTGGCGGTTTATCTCGCGATTCAAATCGCGAACCAGAGCGCGAATCGCGCCTTCGCGGCCACGATCGATGTGGTGGCGGGGAAAGCGGAACTCCAAATCACGCGCTCCGCGGGCGGTTTGCCAGTTGATGTATTCCCTGCCGTTGCGCACCATGATGGAGTCGCTGCGGCCACGCCGCTCCTGCGTGGAGTCGTCTCGCTCCCAGATTTCCCGGGGGAATATTTGCAGATTCTCGGGCTGGATATTTTCACGAACGATTCCTTCCGAACTTTCGAACTGAGCGATTTCAAAACCGGAGAGTTCGACGTCCAACGTTGGCTGGGCAGCCCCGAGACCGTGGCGGTGGCGGAGGCATTCGCGCAGCGACATAGACTGCAACCGGGCGATTCTTTGCGCGCGCAAGTAGATGGCGCGAATCGCTTGTTGCGGGTGGGATTCATCATTCACGAACAAGGATCGTTGGCGCTCGACGAACATTTCGCCGCGATGGACATCGGGTGGGCGCAGGAGTTTTTCGGGCGCCGCGGGACATTGAGCAGTATTCAATTGCAGCTGACCAATCCGCGGAAAATTAAGGAAGTGACAGAGAGTTTGCGCGCCGTCATTCCCAAGGACGCGACCGTCGCAACGCCAGCGCAACGCGGTCAACAGGTGGCGAACATGCTGGGCGGCTTTCAGCTCAACCTGACGGCAATGAGCTTGGTTTCGCTCCTCGTCGGAATGTTCCTGATTTACAACACGGTCTCGGCTTCCGTCGTCCGTCGGCGGCATGAGATTGGAATCCTGCGCTCGTTAGGCGTGACGCGCAATGAGGTGCGGGCGCTCTTCTTGGGTGAAGCGGTCGCGTTGGGCGGTATCGGTGCGTTGCTCGGCCTCGGCGGTGGAATTTTGCTAGCCTACTTCCTGGTCGGTAAAGTCTCGCAGACGATTTCGTCCCTCTACGTCTTGCTGAGCGTGAAGGAGCTGGCGGTGACACCTGGGATGCTTGGCGTCGCTTTCTTGCTCGGGCTTGCTTCGGTGATATTGGCGGCTTGGCTGCCCGCGGCGGCGGCAGCGAAGATGGATCCGGTGCGAGCGCTTCATGCCAGTTCGATCATCGAGGAATCAGCCAAGCCATCGCCGGCGTGGCTTTGGGCCGGGCTGCTTTCCATTTTTACCGCTGCTGCTCTCTCCTATCTGGCGCTCTCGACCGGTCCGGCCTGGCTCGGATTCGGCTCGGCGTTTTTTGTCCTGGTCGGCTTTTCTTTGCTCGTGCCGAAGATTGCGTTGGGCTTCAGCGCGACTGCGCGAAGATTGGTCCGCGCGGGGCGTCGGGGTCCGCTGGAAGCGGGGCTCGCGGCGGCAAATGTGTCACGCCCGCTTTTTCGCAACGCGGTCACGATTGCGGCCCTCGCTGCCGCCGTCGCGATGGCGATCGGAGTGAATGTGATGGTGTTCTCGTTCCGCCACACGGTGGAGGCATGGATCGATCAAACGCTGGCCGCCGACCTCTTCATTGCGCCAGCCTCGAATGAGGTCGTGGGTGCCGCCTCATTCATCCCTCCGGCGACGATCGCCTTTCTACAGGCGCAGCCGGAGGTGGCGGTGGTCGATACATATCGAGAAATCGGTTTGCCGGTGGGTAACAACACCATCGCATTGGCGGTGGTTCGCGGGACGCAGCGACGCCGCTTTCCATTCTTGCGAGGCGATGGGGAGCGCATCATGCAGCGCTTTCTCACGGAAGATTGCGTGCTTGTTTCAGAGAGTTTCGTCCGGCGGCATCATGTTTCGGACGGAGGAGAACTCGAACTGACGACTCCCCTGGGACCGAAGCGCTTTTCCATTGCCGGCACGTTCTACGATTACACGCGCGACCAGGGAGTCGTTTTCATGAGTGTGGCGACTTTCGCGCACTTCTGGCCGGGCGATGACCGCGTGAACAGCCTCGCAGTGTATTTGCAGCCGGACGCGAACGCGGAAAGTCTGGCGGATAAATTTCGCGCTGAATTTAGCCGCAGCGGTCAGTTCTTGATTTTGTCGAACGGCCAATTACGCACGCGCGTTTTTGAGATCTTCGATCAAACCTTTGCCGTCACTTATGTGCTGCGAACGATCGCAGTTCTCGTCGCGATTGTAGGAATTTGCCTGACCCTAACGACACTGATCACGGAGCGATCGCGCGAACTGGCTTTGCTGCGTGCGATCGGCGCCAGCGTAGCGCAGGTGTGGAAGCTTCTACTCTGGGAGTCGGCCATGATCGGTTTCCTTGCGGCGGTCGTCGGCCTGGCCTCGGGACTTTGTCTTTCGTTCGTCCTCACGGGTGTGATCAATCGCGCGTTCTTCGGCTGGACGATTCAGCTCGCGTTTCCATGGGCCGCGCTCGCGATCACCCCGGTGTGGATCGTGGCAGCGGCTTTGATCGCAGGACTCTTGCCAGCCTGGCGCGCCGGGCGGTTGATGATCGCGGAGGCTTTACGTGAAGAATAGATTTCTCCTTCTGCTGATTGCGGTCGGCTGTGTCGCCGCGGATTGGAAAATCGCTGAGCCGGGCTGGCGCTATGAGTTTCCGCGCGATCATGGCGCGCATCTGGAGTTCAAAACCGAGTGGTGGTATTTCACCGGCAATCTAGCGGACGCGGCTGGTCGTCGTTTTGGATACCAGCTCACCTTCTTTCGGCAGGGCATCATTCCGCCCGCGCAGCGCACGCCAGAGCGATCACGCTTTGTGGTCAACGATCTGAAATTCGCGCATTTCACGATCACGGATGCGGTGGGAAAGAAGTTCCATTTCCAACAGCGGACCAGTCGCGGAGCGTTTGGCGAGGCCGGATTTGATGACGGGGAACGGCTGGCTTGGCTGGACTCGTGGGAGCTGCGAATGGATGAGGCTGGCGCGTTTCGTCTGCGCGCGGATGGCAAAGACATGGCGCTCGATGTGCGGCTCGTGTCGCGCAAGGAACCGGTCGTCCACGGACACGATGGTGTGAGCCAGAAAGCCCCCGGCGAAGGTCACGCGTCGCATTATTATTCGCTCACGCGTTTGGCTTCAGACGGGAAAGTACAGGTCAACGGGGAGACTTTTATGGTGACGGGCGAGAGCTGGTTTGATCACGAATGGGCCACGAATCAACTCGCGCCGCAGCAGGTCGGCTGGGATTGGCTCTCGGTGCATTTGGACGATGGCACGGAGCTGATGCTTTATCGCATGCGGTTGGAAGATGGTTCGATGGATCCGACTTCCAGCGGCACGTTTGTCGATGCGGCTGGCGCTTCCACGCACTTGGCGAGCGAGGCGTTCCAAATGAAGCCTGGCGATCGGTGGAAGAGTGACGCGACGAGCGCGGATTACCCGATCGGTTGGAACGACGCAGTGCCGGAATTAGCGCTGCAATTTGATGTCCGCGCGGTTTTGGAAAACCAGGAACTGCGGCTTCAACCGGTCGCGTACTGGGAAGGCGCGATTGAAATTACCGGCACGCGAAATGGCAAACCGATCGCCGGCCGCGGCTACCTCGAGTTAACCGGCTACGCTGGTCCGCTGCGAGAACTGCAGCGTTAGCGAAACTACTGCTGCGTGTGACGCGCGTATTGCACTTCCGCGCCCTTCGGTAGGAGGCGCTTGCGTCCACGTTGACGACGCCGGGAGAGGCAGGCGCGACCGCCCTTGGTGCTCATCCGCGCACGAAAACCGTGCTGATTTTTCCGGGTGCGTTTGGAGCGTTGTAAGGTGCGTTTCATAGGAGAAAAGCCGCCACTGAGGCGGGCGAAGAGCGGCTACATTAGGGACGGGTAGGGGGTTGTCAACCGGCGCGCCCGCTGTCATCTGCGAGAACCTTCCATTGCCAGTGTCCACCCTTTATGGAATAACCCAAGCCAGATGAGCGATGTCGTAATCGAGCCAGCCACCTTTGAAGATCTGGATGAGCTCTCTGGTTTGCTGGCCGAACTCTTCAGCGAGGAAAGCGATTTCCAGCCCGACAAAAGGAAGCAGCTTCGTGGCTTGCGCCTCATTTTCGAACAGCCCAATCGCGGCCGCGTTTTCGTGCTCCGGCAGGACCGCGCCATCGTGGGCATGATCAATCTGCTCTTCACCATCAGCACCGCGGAAGGCGGATTCGTGATGGTGCTGGAGGACCTCGTCATTCACAAAGCGTTTCAGGGCAAAGGCTACGGCTCGATGCTGCTCGATTATGCGATCGAGTTTGCGAAGCAGAAAAACTTCCTCCGCATCACGTTGTTAACCGACCGGCCGGAGCTGCGTTCGCAGGCATTCTTTAAAAAGCACGGCTTCTACGAATCCTCGATGATGCCGATGCGGCTCCTGATTTCCCCGCACGACAGCAAACCCGAAGTCACGCTCTAATCGCGATCCACCACGGAATGCATGTGGCGCGAATGGCGCGACCGGCCGACTGTGGGCCACGACATGCAAAGCGGCTCGATACGTTTGTTCAAGGTTTTCGGGATCGAAGTGTTTCTGCATTTCTCCTGGTTCATCATTGCCGCCTACCAGATGACCGCGCGGCGTCACGGCTACACCTCGCCGATTTTCGCCCTGTATGAATATCTGGCGCTCTTCGCGATCGTGCTGATGCATGAATTCGGACACGCGTTGGCGTGTCGGCAGACGGGTGGAATCGCGAACCGGATCATGCTATGGCCGCTAGGAGGCATTGCTTTCGTGCAGCCGCCGCCCAGGCCGGGTGCCCAGCTTTGGGCCATCGCCGCCGGACCACTCGTTAACGTGGTGCTGCTGCCGATTCTATTCGTCGCGCAAATCGTAGGCACGCAGCTCGGTCTGCAATGGCGGGCGCCGGATGCCTCTCGGCTGCTTCACATGGTCGCGCTGATCAATCTTTCGCTGCTAGTCTTTAATCTTTTCCCGATCTATCCGCTGGATGGCGGGCAGATTTTGCGCTCGCTACTGTGGTTTCCTTTTGGGCCAATTCGGAGCCTGCAAGTCGCGAGTGCGATCGGAATTGTCGGCAGTGCGCTGGCCGGCGTGGCGGCCGTTCTTTATTTCCAATCCATCTGGATCGGCATCATGGCGTTTTTCCTGATCAGCCAGGCGGTGGCGGGCTGGAGGCATGCCCAGGCAATGGCCGCAGACGAGCGAGAAGCACGACTGGCTCCGCAGATCATTCTCGAGCCGGCAGAGGCTGAGCCGCGACCGCCGATGATCTAGCCGCGTGGTTGCGCATCGGCGCCCCATTTTTCGATCTGCTCGACTAGGCGTTTTTTGAAATCGGCGCGGAAGGAGATTTCGTCCACGGCTTTCTCGATCGGTTTCGCCGCTGAAGGCGGGAGCGACTCTTTCCCGTAAGCGCGCAACTCCGCGATACGCGCCGAATCGGAGAAGAAGTTGAACAAGCTCGGCGCGTAACTGTTCACGCTGAGCGCGTCCGCTTTCGCGAGCAGCTCTTTCATGTGCGTCTGCGCAAATTTCCACGCCAGGTCGGGCCTTCCGCTGTCTCGTGCCACCGCTGGGACAACGAACACTGCGCGGCTGGTGGGCAATTCATCCTTGAGCGCGATCTGCAGAGCGCGTTCCGCCAGTTTGGGATCGGAAGCGGAGGTGAGCGCGGAATAGAAATCCTGCCTCTCTTCCAGGCTGGCCGCTTTCTGGGCGAGGTCGTGGAGTTGATTCCAGGTTTTCTCGTCCGCGTTGTGGCCCACGATTTTTAAAATTGGCCCGCGCAGATCCGGATCGAGCGCATTGCCTTCGGAGACGTAGCGGTCGAACCGTCCGCGCGCGCCCGCGATAATATCTTCATCGCCCAAACTCCCAAGCCCGCTCACGACGCTGGCGCGTAAGGCAGAAGCGCGCGGCGAGTCGCCTTTCTTCGGCTCCCAACCCAGCTCGTCGAAGGTCGGACGCAGAATCGAGATGGCGTATTTTTTAAACGCCGCCGCTTGCGACTCGTTTGCGAGCAACCCGGCGATTTGCGAGAGAGCTGTCATCACTTGCTCGCGTTCCGCGAGTTCCGTTTTGCCGGGAAGCTTCTCCACCAGCTCGAGATAATGCGCGAGCGGCTCGCGTTTCGCCTGCACCAAAGCCCACGCGTCGCAGAGAAGATTAACGCGATCTGGAACGCTCATGCGCGGCAATTCCGCGAGAAGCAATTTCCACGAAGCGTTGTCATATTGGACGCGATAATTGCCCGCGCCTTCGACATTGAACTTCACCGCGCGATCCGCCGGTGCGTCGGAAATCTCCGTCGTTTCCTCTTCCATCAGTCGACTCATCGGCTCCGACGAGCCGGCGACCGAATAGGTGAGGGGAATCTTCCAACGCAGCGTTGGCGCATCCGGGAAATTGATCGTAAAACGCTCTTGCTTAAGTTTGATTTTTCCGTCGGCTTCGCGCGACACCACCACGATCGGAAAGCCGGGCTGCTGAGTCCAATTCGTCGCGATTTCCGCCACTGGTTTTCCAGAAGCTTCCCCTAGCGCGTTCCACAGGTCGGTCGTCGTCGTGTTCGAGAATTTGTGACGCGCGATGTATTTGCGAATGCCTTCGCGGAATTTTTCTTCACCGAGAAAACTTTCGAGCATGCGGATGAACGACTGACCTTTCTTGTAAGTGATTTCATCGAACGCGCTGTTTGCTTCCGCTTCGGTGGCGACCGGTTGCTGAATCGGATGAGTGGTCGAGCGGGCATCGCTTTCCATCGCCGTTTCCTTCGGAATACCGGCGCGGCGGGTAGGATCACGCGGCACATCCCGCTCCAGCCAGACTTCCCAATCGGGATTGAAATGCGCGGTACATTTGCTGCCCATCCAAGAAGCGAATCCTTCGTTCAGCCAAAGGTTATCCCACCATGCCATCGTGACGAGATTGCCGAACCACTGGTGCGCGATTTCGTGCGCGACGACGGAATAGATTTCCTGCTTCGTTTCCGCAGAGGACTGCTTCGGATCGTAAAGCAGCCGCGATTCGAAATAGGTAATGCCGCCCCAGTTTTCCATCGCGCCACCGAAACCGCCGGGGACTGCGATTTCGTCGAGCTTCGGAAGCGGATACGGCGTGCCGAAGTATTCGTTATAATATTCGGTCACCTGCGCCGAACTCTCGAGCGCGTAGCGTCCCTTCTCTGCCTTCCCACGGGTCGCGATCACGCGGTGGGTGACACCGCCGCTTTTCTTTTCGATCGCGTCCAGCTCACCGACGCAGAGCACGTTGAGGTAGCTCGACATCGACGGCGTCATCGCGAAGTGCAACTCCTTGCCGCCTGCCGTCTTCGCCTCGCGCTCAATCGGCATGTTTGAAACCGCGTTTATGTTCTCGGGAACCACGGCAGTGATTTGAAAACGCGCACGAAAGATCGGTTCGTCCCAACACGGGAACATCCGCCGCGCGTCGGTGGCCTCGAATTGCGTGCCGAGCATGATCTTCTTCGCTCCGTCAGCGTCCTGATACGGCGCGCGATAAAGTCCCTGGCCTTGCTGGTTAATTTTCCCCGAGAAAACAAGCGACAACGTGTGCGTTCCGGCCGGAAGCTCAGTCGGCAGAGCGATGGTGAGCGTCTCCTCTTTCGGATCGAGCTTGATTGCGGATTTCGGAATTGCCTTGTCGTCTAACGAGGCACTCGCGATTTCCAGTTCGAGTGCGTTGAGAACCAGTTCGCGCACTGGCTTATGCACTTCCAGCTTGATCGTCTCGGAGCCGATGAAAGTGAAGTTCCTAAAGTCCGGCGTGATCCGGACCGCATACTCCTGCGGTATGACCTGCTTTGGAAGTTTCCCTGGCGTGCTGGCAAAGTCGAAAGGCTCCTCCGCATTCATGATGGCGAGGAAGGTAAGCGCCATTGCCACGAAGAACAGCGGAAGGCGGAGACGCATGCGCAGAATAAACAATACCGATGCGCACTTTGCACACCGGAGTTGTCGGCAGGTCCGCCGTGAGCAGCGCGCGCTATTCGACCACGAGCAGAAGCACGAGCTGACCGTCGCCGATCTGCGGACCTTTGATCACCAGCGGGCTGCGCTTGCTTAACTTCGCCTCAGTCTCGAGCAGCAGTTTTTTCTCCTGGAAGAGTTGCAACTTCAAGACGTAGGAAGCCGCGCCGCTGGCTGCCTTCGAATCGACATGGAGAGAGAAATATTTGCTGGTGGCGAGCCAGTCTTCCTCGCCGGTTTGGATCGTCTTGCGCGATTGCCCGATGACTTGGAATTGATTGTAACCGAAAAGATTTTTCAGCGTTCCTTCGAGCTGGCTCAATTCCGTCGGGATCGGCGTCGGCTGCGGAACGTTGTTCGCCATGACCAGGCCGCTCCACACTATCTCGGCGGCTGCTCCCGATGCGATGCACAGGGTGCTAAGCAGGATGAGAATCGTGGAGAGGAGGCGCGGCATGAAAATCGATTTATTTCGCGGCGTATTCGGAAGGCAGAGACTGCAAACCTTCGACCCAAACCACGGTCACTTTGTCTTCCTTCGCTTCGAAGATCGAGATCGTGGCATCAGGATTTACCTCGGGACCGATGCGTGCGTTGACAATCTGAGTCAGGTAAGCCGATTGACCGCCGGTATCCGTCTGGCGCAAGACGAAAAAAGTGCAGACGAGAAAAATGGCGAGCGAAGCGGCACCCGTCCAGGCGAGTCGCCCAATGGACCACCAAGTCTCGCGCACTTTCGGTTCCGAACGCACCGGACCAGCCGCTGACTCGCTTTCGATCTCCTTCAGCAGTTGATGTTGGAAAAATTCCTCGTTCGACATCGCACGGACGCCGATTTTTTCGCGCAGGAGATTGCCCAATTTGAGCGCGTTCTCCTTCTCAGCCTCAGCCGCGGCGAGATCAGGCAACGTGGCCTTAAACTCGGCCAGGTCGTCGCCGGTCAATTGCCCATCCACCCACGCGGTCCATTTTTCTTCAAACGTTTTCATAAACATCCCTCAAGAGGTTTTGCAGTTTCTTGCGCGCGTAAAACAGGCGCGACATCACGGTGCCGATCGAGCAACCGAGCGTCTCGGCGATCTCGTTGTATTGCATGTCTTCGAGCTCCTTCATGATGATGACGGCGCGATGATCGGGCGATAATTGCTCGATCGCGGCGTCGATCCGCGTCCGGATTTCCTGGTCTTGCAACCGCTCGTGCGGGAGCGCATCTGCTTTCGGAGCTGTGCGCGAAGCAGGATCGATTTCCTTCAATTGAATCGCGTCGTCGAACTCCGCGCCGGTACCTTTTACCTGTTTTTTGCGCAGCCAATCGATCGTCACATTCATGACGATGCGATAGACCCAAGTATAGAAAGACGATTGACCGCGAAAGCGACCAATCGATTTCCACGCCTTCAGGAAACTGTCCTGGGCCAAAT
>JBDUAH010000324.1:0-2796 GCA_040004745.1 Chthoniobacterales bacterium
ACGCCGTCGCCGGTGAGGCGCATGAACCACTTCATCGGAGCTCCCTCGTAATGTGTTCCGCTGGGCGCCGAATCGATCTTAAGGCTTACGCCGCTTCGCACGGTGCGGCCGGAGCGATCCACAAAATTACCGTAAACGCTCGAGCGATGATCCTTGTCCTTTTCCAGGACGGAAAAATGGCCAGTTGGCGTCATCCCCTGGCGTTTCCCGGAAGAAATAGGGCTGTCGATTGCGATATCGTTGCCACGCAGGAGATAAGCGCGTTGCTTCGACAGCGAAACGACCACACGCGATTGATCCGGCGAGAGGGATTCGTAAGCGCTCTGATTGACGTTCACCGGCGGCTGTCGGCTGATCAACTCCGACGCCTTCCTCATTGGCTGCTTCAGCGGAGGAGTGGCGCGCGCAGTCGTGGTGGCAGGGGCGGTGCGCTTGGGCATGGGCCGCGAAATGGTTGGCCGAGGTTTCTGCGCGAGAGCGGTTTGCGCGAGAGCGCAAAGAACGAGGGCAAAGAGGAGGGGTGAGGGTTTGGCGATCACGACGTTTACTTTTGCGCGTAGCTGTTCACCCGCTGCAGCCAACCGGCCAGCCAGCGGGATTCTTTCCGTTCAGGCGGTGAATTTTTTACGCGTTGGGTGAGGACGCGTCGCGCCGAAGCGCTAAAGGCCTGAGCCGCAGCCGGACCATCTTCATTTCCGTTCATACCTTGAAGCACTTGCAGCAAGCCCCATCCTTGCCCCTGATACCGCTCGCTGTCGAGAACACCTTCGCCTTTGAAGTTAACATAATCGACCAGCCCATAGCAGCCCTGGGGCGTGCTGGCTACGCGCTGGAACCGCTGTTGGATGTCCGATCGCTGGGCGGCGGGCGCTTTCGTGAGCATTTTGGGGAGGGCCTGCTGGAGGCGTTGCACGAGGAACTGGGCCTGCAAATCGACAGTGTCGGCGAGGAAACGACGTAGCTCTTTCAGCTCGGCGCCATCCTGGGCGGCGTTGAATTCGGCCCGGGTTTTCCACGGGCAGCCTTCGCGATTCCGCAGGGCCACCTCGGGCAACTTGGCGCCCCGTTGGGTGGCGAAGCGGACGAGATCGGGAAAACTCTCCTCGAACGGGCCGCGTTCGCCTTTCGGGTACCAAATAAAATGGCCGATGCCGAGGGAGGCAAAATTTTCGCCCGAATTCCACGAGGTCAAACCCGAGACCGTGCCTGCGCACTCGTTTTGCCAAATCTTTCGCCCGATCCGAGACGCATCAGGGCGCGACAACTCGATCGCGTGGGCCTTGCCGGCCACGGCGATGAGCAGGAAAGCCGCCAAAACCGCCCGCTGGCGCCGCCATCTTGACGGCAGAACTTTTCCCACTAGCGTGCTGACTTCCGCGGCCTGCCGTTGGTCGGAGGCTGCGAACGCTAAACTTTTTATGAAAAAATCGATCATCTCTTTCGCCCTGCTCGCTCTCACTTCCACTGGTTTTGCGCAAGGCACAACCGATCTGAAAACGGAGAAAGACAAAGTTAGTTACAGCATCGGGCTCGACATCGGTAGCACTTTTAAGAAGCAGGCTATGGACATCAACCTCGATGTTCTGATGGCGGGATTGAAAGACGCGGTCGACGGCAAGAAGGCGGCCATGACCGATGATGAGGTCAAGGCGACGATGGCCGCCTATTCGAAGAGCATGATGGAAAAGCAAGCCGCGAAAGCCAAGGAAGAATCTGGGAAGAACAAGGCCGTAGGCGAGAAATTCCTGGCCGAGAACAAGACGAAAGAAGGCGTGAAAGTTGTGCCGGTGAAAGTGCCCGCGGAACCGGGTGATGCGGCGGGCGAGAAGGAGAAGACCGTCGATCTCCAGTATAAAGTCCTCAAGGAGGGCAGCGGCGCGTCGCCGAAAGAGACCGATACGGTGGTGGTGCAATATAAAGGAACGCTGATCGACGGGAAAGAGTTCGACAGTTCCTACAAGCGCAATGAGCCGGCCACCTTCCCGGTCAACCGCGTCATCAAAGGCTGGACCGAAGGCCTTCAACTGATGAAGCCGGGTGCGAAATATCAATTCTTCATCCCCTCCGAACTCGCTTATGGCGAGCGTGGCGCTGGCCAGGATATCGGGCCGAACGAAACGCTAATTTTTGAAGTGGAGCTCGTCAGCATTAAGGCACCAGAGGCCGCCGCTCCGGCCCCCGGAATGCCTCCCGCAGGCAAACCCGCCCCGGGTGCATCGCCAGCAGCGGCATCCACTCCCAGCGCTTCGGCCAAGCCGGCCGCTTCGCCTAAGCCGACCGCGAGATAGCGGCGGCCGGTTACGGTTGCGGCTTGGGGGATTCCCAAGCCAGGTGGGGAGCGTCACTCCAGAGATCTTCGAGTGCGTAGAAATCGCGCTTCTCCGCGTGGAAGATGTGGACGATCACCTGCATGTAATCGATCACGATCCATTGGCTGGTGGGAAAGCCGTCGACAGCTGAAGGACGCACCTTGTGATCCTTCTTGAGCTGAGCCTCTATTTCGCCGGCGATCGCTTTCAACTGCGGCTCAGAAGCGGCGGAGCAGATCACGAAGAAGTCCGTGAAGGTCGAAATCCCCCGCAGATCCAAAACCACCGTGTCCTCCGCCTTCTTATTCGAAGCCAGCTCGGCGCAGGTTTTCGCTAATTCTTCGGAGGTTATCTGTGAGAGTCCTGGTAAAGGTGATGCCGAGCGACGATTTCTTCCACCGCAGGCGGTACGAGATAACGAATGGACAGCCCCTCCGCAACCCTCTTTCTGATTTCCGTCGACGAAATGTCGATCGCGCGGCGGATG
>JBDUAH010000079.1:0-9351 GCA_040004745.1 Chthoniobacterales bacterium
GGCGTGCCGTCTATGCTTGGATCCGTGACCCTGAAGGCGTTGATCCATAATGCGGAGGAAGGCGGCTTTTGGGCTGAGGTTCCAGCGCTCCCTGGCTGCGTGACGCAAGGGGAGACGCTCGATGAGTTGCGCGCGAATATTCGCGAGGCGATCGAGGGATGGCTCGCAGTGGAGGAACCAGCGCAATCGGACGCCGATCAGGTGATCGAGGTCGCGGTGTGAAGCAGGTCTCCGGTCGGGACCTGGCGCGGCTCGTGCAAACACGCGGTTGGCACTTGGCGCGCGTCCACGGCAGTCATCATATCTTCACCATGACGGGTCGGCGGGAACGAATAGTGATTCCCATTCATGGCAACCAGCCGCTGAAGACGGGTTTGCTGCGTTCGCTGATGAAAATCGCCGGGCTGTTTGAAGACGACCTTTGATTTCCCACCGAAACGCGGCCTCTCTTCAATCCTCGTGCTCGTAGCGCTTTTCACTGGAAAGCGATCCCTTTCCGACCCGTTGTAAAAAACTCAAGAATCGCGATGGCTGGCGCGTGCGCGCAGGAGATTACCGAATCCTCTACCTCGCGGACAAGCCGGCGCGGCAAATCGTGGTCGGAGTGATTGCTCATCGACGTGAGGTTTATCGCAATAAGCGATGACCTCGTCGGCGGTTATCTGATGCGAAGCAGCGGCCGGAAATTTCAATTCGGATTGCGAGTGGCCCCCGGCCGGCACCGATTTGTTTCAAGTCATGGCTGTTTCAAGTGGTTCCCTTTTTCAAAAGACACTGCTGGTTTCGCGGCGTGTTTGCCCGTTTGAAGCGAGTTTTCCGAAACGATTTCCGGGACCGCTCGACAGAAGTTCGAATCAACCTGGCCGAAGCGGTGGCCCATCTTTTGCTAGGTCAGTCCCGGATGCGTTTGCTCAAGAAACTGCTGATGAAGCTCGTCATGTTGGTGATCATGGTGGGCGTGATGGGCGTGGGGATGAGATACGGCAAGCCCTACATCATGAAGTCGATGGGGATGCCCGAAGCGGCAGCCGGCGGGGGTGAGAGCATCGCGGACGCAAAATTTTCCTCTGAGGAATCCGACCTCATGGGGACCATCCTGAAGAGCGCGCTCAAACTGTTTACCGGACAAGCGAAGCGCGAAGACCTGGCGAATGAGCTGAGCGACAAACTTTACAATGGCCGGCCGGGTGCGGAACACATGGCCGAGCTCGGAATCGAAATCGAAAAGCCGGGCGGCAAGCCATCGTCCGCTCCTCCGGGAATGGAGACAGCAGGAGCGAGTGTGTCCGCACCTGCAACACCAGCGGAAAAGGGAGTTGTCGCAGCCATGCCGGCAGCCGGCGCTGTCGCTGCAAGTGCAAAACCTGCAGCGAAGGTGGCAGGGAAACTGGACGCGGCGCCAGTGCCGATGACCGCTGCGCAACGCGCCGCGAACAAGGCCCGCGAAGCGCTTTTCGGTCGACTGACAGACAAGGCCAAGGCGAATCCGGAGTTGGCCTTGGTTCCGGTCGTGGTCGTGGGGATGCTGTTATTTCATTTTTGCAGAAAGCGGAAATCACCAGTCGATGATCTTATGCTGCCGGATCTGTCGAACCTGCTCCCGTCGGAGTCGGAAGAGTATGAACTGAAGAACCCGATGCACTTGTTGCAGGCCGAGGAGTTCGAGCTCTTAGTGGCGCTGATTTATCAGCGCCAAGGTTACCGCATCGAAATGCCGGCTGGTCTGGGCAGCGGTCGCTTCATGCTCCTGCGCAAGTCCGAGCGACTGTTCGTGCAGTGCAAGAAATTGAGCCAGGAGCACAAGGTGCACGTGGACCGAGTGCGCGAAGTGCATGATGCAGGGCTCGAAGCCAGCGCCACCCGCAGCATGTATGTCGCTTCCTGTGGTTTCTCCTGGGATGCGCGAAATTTTGCCAAGACCAAAGGCGTGATGGTGATCAACGCGCGCGCGCTTGATGGGTTGGTGACCGAAGCATTCCGGAAGACGGGCGAAGATTGCCTCGGGGTCTCGGAATGGGCGCCGAAGCTCATGACCAAAGTGAAGCTGACTCCGCCGCATTGCCCGACGTGTGAAGCGGAGATGGAGCAGCTTAGCTTGAGTGCGAATTCGGTCTGGGTCTGCAGCCAGCGGCCGGAATGCAAGGGGCGGCGCAGCGCGCGCAAGAACTATAAAGACGTGCCAGCGGCGGCGCCGCGAGCGACCGCGAGTCCGCAACCGCAAGCGACCGCCTTTCGCAAGAAACAGCAACCGCCCGAGGTGAAGGAAGTGAAAACGCCGCAGGAAGTGACGGAAGTTGTGGAAGCGAAAGCGATCATGGGAGGGCGCGCGCGGACGATCTGCCCTTCGAGATGATAAGGTCGTTGCGCCATTAAAAATATTCCTCCTCGCTGTCCGTGGCCCATCCGCCCGGCACGGCAGGGCCTGACGTCCGATCATTCGCTGAGCGTGGATGGGCGTTACGGTCCTCGTTTAGGTGAATTTCGTGTCCGACGGTCCGATTATCGTGCGGCCAAGCCGATCAGCCGGTCGAGTTCGACCGCAATCTCGGGCGCAGTTTCGTCCCAGTAGTGCGTGTGTGCACCGCTCCCGATGCAGAACTCGCGTTTACGTGATCGTCCATCGATATGGACTTCCTCGGTCGACCATATCGGATTAACCGCTCCCGAAAAGCCGTCAGGATGCCAAAGATAACGGCCCACGTAATCGCCGCTGCGGTAGGCGTTGACCCATCGTTTCACTCCGATCGCGGCCGGGAGAGGCTCATCGCCCGCCCACGTGCTGCCATCATGGCGCGCCCAGGAATAGAGATGCGGGAAACGCAGGCTGTAGAGTTGGCGAAGAGGGTTACCCATGGTGAAGAGATAAATCGGCAGCTTTGGCGCGAGTGCGGCGTTATCCGGATGCTGCAGGAACCGGAGGAGATCGGCGGCGATGACGGTGCCCTGGCTGTGCGCGAAGATGACGATGGCCTTGAAGCCAGTGCCATCGCGCGGGTCCTTCCATTCTTCGACGTGTCGAATGAGGGAACGGAAACGCGCACAAATCCGTGCCCGCGGATTGGATTCGAGCGGGTGGAGGCGCAGCCAGTTGATGACATCGAGCGCGACGTCGAGCGCGCTGCGGAGGCCGAGGGCGATGCCTTTGAACGGACCTTTCGCGACCACCAGCGCCGCGACCAGCCAGGCGCCGACGATGAGGAAGACATGGTTCGCAGTCTGCATCCATTCGACTTTGATCAAGTCGGGCCGGAGCGCGGTGAGAATGATATCGAGAGGCAAAACCACGATGAAGGTGGCGCGGACGATTTCGCCGGAGAGGCGCATGGCGCGAAAGCCGGCGGAGAGATTTTCTCCCAGCCAACTGGAATCGTTGGTTCGTTGTGTGGGCGTTTGATTCTTCTGCTCGTCGAGGCGCAACTCGGCGATGACGGCAGGGGTAATTGACCAAACGAGCAAAAGCGCCGCCCCCGCAAAGAGTGCGCAAATCAGCCAGTAGAACGGCGTGTAGCTCTGCTCCATCAATCTCTGAGATGCTTTCCACACGGGGTCGCCCTCTGTAATGGACTGCCGAATCGCGGGGTCGTTAATCGGCGAGTGAGGAGCGTTCCACAGCTCGCTCTGGTTAATGAATGCCAGCGGTGACTTCGATTTCTCGCTCGTGGCACTGGCCGCCACGACTGCCTCCGACGGGACCGCCAGACCGATGATCGTTTGCCACAAAGTAAGATTGAGAATGAGGACGACCAGCGCGGGCAAGACGAGGGTGAGATTGGCCGTCCAGGCCGCGCGGCTCGCCTTGTCTTTCTCCACGCAGGGCTCCTTATCGGCTGCTTCGGGCACGGCGCGCGCGGCAAAAAACGCGCTGATGCTCGCGCCGAGCGCAGTGAGTAGAATAATGAGCCAGGAAATTGCGAGCGCGCGCACCGTATATTCACTGGCGCGCAGGATTGCATCCATCACTTGCGGCGGATTCGCGTGACGTAGGAAAAGTTGAACGCCAAAAACAATCGACACCAAGATGCCAGCGTATAGGCCAGCCGGGAACGCCCCGGGCCGGCTCTTCTGGAAGGTTACCATGGAAAGAGTGATGACCGCGAACGGCACCAACCACCAGGCGAGCTCGAGCCACAAATAGCGTGCGCTTTCTGGGACGGGCCAAAACAGGCCGGCGCAGCCGATCGCCGCGAAGACGGCGAAGAGCGCGGGAAGCCACCGCGGCCAGGATCGTCCACCCGGGATCAGCGTTCGCCGTTTCCTATAAATAACGAAACCGGTGCCCAGCGCGCCGACCAGTCCTAAGAATCCGATGAATGCCTTGGGAATCCAATTCACCGGAATTAGCAGCGGCAGAATGCACGAAGAGAGGCCGAGCAAATAGAGATTCAAGACCGGGACAAAGAGGACGAGCACTTGCTCGGAAACGATCTGGCACCAGCCGAAAATCGGCCAGCCGCGCCAGAATTTCATCCGCGCCGAACGCGCGGGTTGTTCGTAGCTGGCGCGTGCGAAATCGAGACTTTTGCGTCCCACCAGACAGAGGAAGAAGAGGAGTTGATAAAACTCGATCACCCAGCGCAACCAATTGCCGACAAATCGGGAGAGATCGGCCCAGTAAAGCTCGAAGATCGCTACATCCGCTTTTGAACCTGTCCGCACGCTATCCAACCGGAGCGTTTCAAAGACGCCGTCCGACCCGCTCACCACGTGCTGGCTAAGCTGCTCGCACATATAGTCGTAGGCCACGTCGTTCTTCGCGCGCTGATCCGATTTCTCCCCATGGATGCGCGAAGCCGCCGTTCGTGATTGTTGGCGCCAGGAAAATTCCGGCGGACTTTTGTCGGGCGATTGCTTCACGGACGCAGGAGATTCTCTTCCCGCCGGCAAAAGGGACTCTACCAGGATGCGGAGTTCCGATTCCTCAAACGCCTGGTAGCATCCGGTCTGCACGCATTCATCGGGATCCTGGCCGGTCGTCTTGGCCGTGGTTACCCGCGAGGCGACCGCGGAGACATGCGCCAGCAAATCGGCCGTGGCTCGCGCAGTTTCGCAGGGCCTTTGATCGGCGACGCCGTGGACCGCGATGACGGCCACGCGAGAAGGTGGGGAATGCTCCGCTTCCATAAGATTGAACCTTGGGGAACCGACTAGTGGATAACTCCGATGGCTCGCGATGGTCAATCTCACAATTGCAAGGCGTGGCGCAGCCGAAGGGATGCGTGCGCATTTTCAGCACCATTATGACCGTTGAGGTCGCGGCGGAACTTGTTGCCCCAAATGGCACCTCTCGCGCTAGAGCATGCTTCGACTTACATTTCTTGAGGCATGAATCAGCCGCCTGAAAAAGCGCCAGACGCCCGGGCGTGGCGCGAACTTTTCGGTCGTTAGGCGGCAACCGCGCTACGCCGGAAAAAGCAGTTTTGCGTGCTCGACGTTGGCGGGACGCTTAGGTTCTTGTCAGCCAGTTCTGTCGGTCTTTGCGCCGCGCAGCAGCGGCTCCAGCGCACGCCACACGTTTTCGGCCAGGATGCGCTGGCCGGCGGCGTTCGGATGGATGTGGTCTCCGATATTTAATGTGGGATCGCCACCCACCCCTTCGAGTAAGTAGGGCACAAGCGCGGCATCGTTTTTCTTCGCGAGCTGGGCGTACAAGGCGCCGAATTCCTGCAGATAACCTTCACCGATATTGAGCGGCAGTTGCATGCCGGCAAGAAGGATTCGCATTTTCGGATTTCGCTTTCTGGCGGCATCGATGATCGCCTGCAGGTTGGCGCGGATGTCGTCCAGAGGCACGCCGCGGAAGGCATCGTTGATGCCGAGTTGCACGATGAGAACATCGGTCGAACGCGTTAGATGTTCTGGGAGCCGTTGCAATCCGCCCGCAGTCGTCCCACCGCTGACGCTGGCGTTCTTAATCTCGACCTGCAGTCCGGCAGCGTGGGCTTTTTTCGCGAGAAGGGCGGGATAAGCTTGAGCGCGCGTCAGCCCGAAGCCGTCCGATAAACTATCACCGAGAACGAGAACGGTCTGGGTTTTCGAGTCGTCGTGCCGTGCCGCCTCCGCGGTGGGCAGCAGCAAGCTCGCGAGCAGGCAACCGAGCGTGAGGGCGTTGAATTTCAAGAACACTTCTGACGGTAATTCCGCGAATTCGTTCAAAAACCGGCGGACTTTCCCGGTTGCGTTTGGGAAGCGCCACAACTAGTAAAAACACGCCCGCTCTCCCCATCGGACGCGGCATCGAAGAATCAGAAAACTCCCAAAACCTCTCCCTCTATGGCTAACTACGGAATCAACGGCTTCGGCCGCATCGGGCGCAATGTCTTGCGCGCCATGTCGCAACAAGATGTCGAGCGCGTCAAAGGCATCAACGATCTCACCGACACCAACACTCTCGCGCATCTTCTGAAGTGGGATTCGGTCCACGGAAAATTCGACGGCGAGATTGGTCACGATGCGGAAAACATCATCGTGCGCGGCCACAAGATAAAGATCATGAAGGAGCGCGACCCGGCGAAGCTGCCGTGGAAAGATTTGGGCGTGGATGTGGTGATGGAATCGACCGGCTTTTTCACCGAGCGCGAGAAAGCCGAGTTGCACATCAGCAAAGGCGGCGCCAAGCGGGTGCTGATAAGCGCTCCGGCGAAGGGGCCCGACGCCACGATTTGCCTCGGAATTAACGATGACGTCTACGATCCGGCGAAGCACACCGTAGTTTCGAATGCGAGCTGCACGACGAATTGCCTCGCGCCGATGGCGAAGGTGCTGAACGACAAATTTGGAATCGAATCAGGGTTTATGACCACGATTCACTCCTACACGAACGATCAGAACATCCTCGATCTCCCGCACGCGGACCTGCGTCGTGGACGCGCCGCGGCGGTGAATATCGTGCCTTCCAGCACGGGTGCCGCGAAGGCAATCGGTGAAGTGATTCCGGAGTTGAAAGGGAAGCTAAACGGCGGCGCGTTTCGCGTGCCGACGCCGGACGGATCGGTCACGGATTTCACTGTGATCTTGAAAAACAAAGCGAGCGCCGAGGACGTGAACCAAGCTTTCAAAGAAGCGGCCGCGATGAAGAACTTCCAAGGTATCATGGAGTATTCCGATGAGCCGCTCGTGCTCTCGGACATCGTGGGCAATCCGCATTCCTGCATCTTCGACAGCGGTCTCACGCTCTCGTTAGGGGAGAAGTTTGTGAAAGTGGTCGGCTGGTACGATAACGAGTGGGGCTACAGCAATCGTTGCGTGCAGATGCTGGAGCTGCTGGGGAAATAATTTCGTAATCGTGCTCGTGCTCCAGCTCGCGCTCGAATCATCAAAATGAAGCCCTTTTTCGATCACGAAAAACTCGATGTTTACCGCGAAGCGATCGCCTTCTGCGCTTGGACAGGCGAACTGCTCGGGACGATCACCGCGAAGGCCGCTGTCAAAGATCATCTCGATAGAGCTTCCACCAGTATTCCGCTCAATATCGCGGAAGGAAATGGCAAGATTTCCGCGCGAGATCGCGCACGATTTTTGGAGATTGCGAGAGGTTCCGCGTTGGAATCGGCGGCTTGTCTGGATGTTCTAGTCGCGCGCAAACTCACTGCCGCCGATGCGGTTGCGCAGGCGAAAGAGCAGCTCAGTCGCATTGTGCAGATGTTGATGGGGATGTTGCGGCGATTCTCAGAGCGGCCGGAATTTTTGCGCGAAGAAGCCGCCGATTATGGGATCGAGCGCGAGCTTGAGCACGAGCACGATTACGAGGAGGAGAAATGAACAAGCTTTCGCTTCGAGACCTGGATGTGCGCGGCAAACGCGTGCTGGTGCGGGTGGACTTTAACGTGCCGGTCGACGAACACGGCGACCACGTTCATATCACGGACGACACGCGGATCCGCGAAAGTTTACCGACGATTAATTATCTGCGCGAGAACGGTGCGAAGACGATCCTGATGGCGCATTTCGGGCGGCCGAAAGGGAAGCGGGTGGACAAATACACGCTGCGCCCGGTGGCGGATCATTTGCATACGCTGATCGATCAACCGGTCGCGTTCAGTCACGATGTGACCGGCACGATTCCGGAGGAGATTATCGCGCACATGCAACCCGGCGATGTCACGCTTCTGCAGAACGTACGCTTCGAGGCGGGCGAGGAAGCGAACGATCCGGCGTTTGCGGAAGCGCTCGCAAAGCTCGGCGACACTTACGTGAATGATGCCTTCGGTGCGGCGCATCGTGCGCATGCGAGCACAACGGGGATTACGAAGTTTATCAAGCAATCCGCGATGGGTTTCCTGATGGAGAAGGAGCTGAAATATCTGCGCGGTGAATTGGAGAAGCCCGCGAAGCCCTTCCTCGTCATCATGGGCGGCTCGAAGGTCTCGGATAAGATCGGCGTGATCAAAGCGCTGATGGAAAAAGCCGACACGATCCTGATTGGCGGCGCGATGGCGAACACGTTTTGGAAAGCCGAGGGCATTCCGGTGGGCGCGAGCAAAGTCGAGGCCGACAAATTGGATTTGGCGCGCGAGTTGGTGGAACACGCGAAGGCAAAAGGCGTGAAGTTGCTTCTGCCGGTGGATGCTATTGAGGCGAGCGAGTTCAGGCCCGGCGCGCAGAAGCGTAACACGAAGGAGATCTCCGAGAACTCTGGCATCAGCGAAGGCTGGCAGGCGCTCGATATCGGCTGCGCGACGATCGCGCTTTTCGAAGCGGAGATCGCAAAAGCGAAAACGATTCTCTGGAATGGACCGGTGGGCGTTTTCGAAATCCCGGATTTCGCGGAAGGCACGATGGCCATCGCGAAGGCGTTGGCCAAAGCAGACGCAGTGAAAATCATCGGCGGCGGTGATTCCGTTACGGCCGTGAAACAGGCGGGGCTGGCAGACAAGATGACGTTTATTTCCACGGGCGGCGGCGCGTCGCTCGAATTGCTAGAAGGCAAGGAATTGCCTGGCGTCGTGGGGCTCTCGAACAAAAACTAGACAGGATTAACGGGATTTACAGGATTGGAACCTGTCGCCTTCCCCAATTCCCATCCTGTTAATCCCTTCAATCCTGTAAATCCTGTTTAGTTCGTATCCCCATGAGAAAGAAGATCGTCGCCGCGAATTGGAAAATGAACATGACCCAGGCGGAAGCCGGAGGTTTTGTGGAGACCTTTCTGCGCGAGCTGGGCAATTTCTCCGAGGTGGAAGTCGTGCTCGTGCCGCCCTTCACCGCCATCCCAAAGGTGAGCGAACTGCTGAACGCTTCGCAAAATGTGAAGGTCGGCGCGCAGAACATGTGTTGGGAGAAGAGTGGCGCTTTTACGGGCGAGATCAGCGCGGCGATGTTGCGGGAACTGTTTGTCCGCTATGTCGTGCTCGG
>JBDUAH010000325.1:0-2784 GCA_040004745.1 Chthoniobacterales bacterium
TACATTTGCGACAGTTGCATCAACGTCTGCAAGAGCATCCTCGATAAGGAATTAACCGAAGACGCGCGGCGGCAATCCTCCACCATACGGGTGCCGAAGCCCGCGGATATTCGGCGCGAACTCGACAGTTACGTGATCGGGCAGGAAATTGCGAAGAAAACGCTGTCGGTCGCGGTGCATAATCACTTTAAGCGGGTCATGCAGGCGCCGGCCTCGACAGATTCGTCGGCTGCATTTCAGCCTGATCCTTTCGCTGACGTGGAGATCGAGAAGAGCAATATCCTCCTCATCGGCCCGACGGGTTCAGGAAAGACGCTCCTCGCCAAGACGCTGGCCAAGATTCTCGACGTGCCATTTTGCATCGCGGATGCGACGACTTTGACGGAAGCCGGCTATGTGGGCGAGGACGTGGAAAACATTATCCTGCGCCTCCTCCAGAATGCGGATTACGACGTGAAACGAGCCGAAATCGGAATCGTTTACATCGACGAAATCGACAAAATCGGGCGGAAGACGGACAACGTAAGCATCACCCGTGATGTCTCGGGCGAAGGCGTGCAGCAGGCGCTCCTCAAGATTCTCGAAGGCAGCACGTGCAACGTCCCGCCACAGGGCGGACGGAAGCATCCGCACCAGGAATACATCCAGGTAAACACTGAAAAAATTCTGTTCATCTGCGGCGGCGCCTTCGTGGGGCTCGATAAGATCGTGCAGAAGCGTATCGGCAAACGCACGATGGGGTTCAACAGCCCCGATCTAGAAGTGGAAGATGCGCTCGCCAAAGTCGCCGTGCAGCACACGGAACCGGAGGATCTGCTCAGCTTTGGGATGATTCCCGAGTTCATCGGTCGTCTGCCGGTCGTAACGGCGCTAGATGCTCTCACCGAAGACGAGATGGTGATGATCCTCACGGAGACGAAGAACGCGATGATCAAACAGTACACCAAGCTCTTTTTCATGGAGGGTGTGCGGTTGAGCGTGACGAAGGACGCTTTGCGGGCTTTGGCCGCTCAGGCTGTCACGAAGGGGACTGGTGCGCGTGCGCTGAGATCGATGCTGGAGCGAATCATGCTCGACATCATGTATGAAGTGCCGAGCCGCGAAGATATCGCGGAGGTCACGATCAATCGCGCGGTCGTGGAAGGGAAGAAGCTTCCCTTGATTCGGAAGAAGCAGGACAAAGACGCCGCGTAGGGCGGAAGCGCTGCGCGCTTCAAACGTTCAACGCTCAACGTTGAACGTTCGAATTCAGAGCCTTGGTTCGGCCGCCAATTTGCGAAATGGTCGCTGCTTTTAGTTCAACGTTGGACGTTGGACGTTGGACGTTGGACGTTGGACGTTCCGCTCCTACGCATGAACGTCGTCGTCCTGAATACCGGTTCCGAGCTGCTTCTCGGGCACGTCCTCAACACCCATCTCGCCTTCATTGCGCGCGAGATTTTCCCGCTCGGTTTGCGAGTGGAGCGGCAAATCACCGTGCCGGACGGCCCCGCCATCGGTGAGGCGCTGGCGGCTGCTTCTATGAACGCTGACATCATCTTTGTCACAGGCGGATTGGGACCCACCACCGACGACATTACCCGCGAAGCGGCGGCTGAATTGTTGAAACTGCCGCTTCGCCAAGATCCGGTGGTCGCGGCCGCGATTACCGAGCGTTTGCGCAGTCGTGGTTTTCCGATGACAGATCGCATCTTACGTCAGGCTGAGGTGCCGGAAGGAGCGACCGTGCTTCTGAATGCCAACGGTACCGCACCCGGTTTGTATCTCGCGGGACGGGACGAGGCCGAACGGATGCCGCATTTGTTCCTGCTCCCGGGTCCACCGCGCGAGTTGCACCCGATGTTTCAGATTTCGGTGCTGCCTATTTTGCGGACCATCGTGCCCCAAAGGGACGGGATGCTTTGCCAGACCTTCCGGCTCGCAGGCGTGGGCGAATCCGTGGTGGAGGCAGCGGTGGGCGAGCGTTTGCTGGCGCTGCCGGATGGGGAGATCGGATATTGCGCTCGGTTGGGCGAGGTTGACGTGCGGGTGATCGGTCCCCAGTCGACCATCGACTCGGCAGAGGCGCTCATCAGGGAAGCGTTCCCGCTGCAGTTTTTCACCAAAGGCGACGAGGAATTGGAGAGCGCGGTGGTGGGTCTGCTGCGCGATCGCAGCGCCACCATGGCCGTTGCGGAATCTTGTACGGGCGGCTACCTCGCACACCGGGTAACAAATGTTCCAGGAGCGTCGGCGGTTTTCATCGCAGGCTTCGTGACCTACGCGAATGAGATGAAGACGGCCGCGGTCGACGTTCCCGAAAAATTGCTGGCCGAGTTTGGCGCGGTCAGCGCGGAGGTTGCAGCGGCAATGGCTGCTGGCGCCTTGCGGAAGGCGAACTCGACCTATGCGCTCGCGACAACGGGAATCGCCGGGCCCGATGGCGGATCGGAGGCGAAACCGGTGGGAACGGTCTACCTCGCGTTCGCCTCGGCTTCTGGGCAGTCGAAGGTTTTGCGTCGCCGGTTCCAGGCGGAACGTCCGGCGTTTAAGCACCTGGCCACGCAAGTCGCCCTCCAGTTGCTGCGCGAACAGATTCTCGCGGAAGGCACCGCCGAAGCGTCTACTGCGTGACCTCTACCGGCGTGCCGACTTTCACGCGCGCGTAAAACATCTCGGCAGCCTGCGGGGGCATCCGAATGCAGCCGTGCGATGCCGGATAACCCGGCAGGATTCCAATATGCATTCCCACGCCGTCGCCGGTGAGGCGCATGAACCACTTCATCGGAGCTCCCTCGTAATGTG
>JBDUAH010000326.1:0-2774 GCA_040004745.1 Chthoniobacterales bacterium
AGCACAAATTCCATGAACGCTGTCGCAACTTCCTTGTGTGGCGCACCCCGCAACAAACCAATCGGATCGACCGAATAGACGGTTCCGCCAACGGGCGCGACATAGCCCAATCGATTGGAGCTGTTACGGCGGGCGGCGGACTCGACTTGGGTTCGGCCATAGAAATCGATGCACATGCCGACCGCACAATTACCCGCTGCCACGTCGATCGGCGGCTTCTGGGACGTGTCCGTGAAATAGCGCGCGTTCGCCCCGATCAGTTGAAGGATTTGCAAGCCGTGATCCCAACCTTCGCTCACAGCGTTTTTTTCGAGAACGGCAGTGGTGTCGTTTGGTTTTTCGGAACGCAACTCTCGCAAGCGTCGCTGCATCTGTTGTTGAATCAAATTTTCAAACGCCTCCGCGATCGAACCGCTTTTGGTCGGATCGCATAACGCCACTTCGCCAAAGTAACGGAATGACGTAATGTCGTCCCACTGTTTCGGCGGCGCTTCGACTCCGAGATGTTTTAAGGCGTCCCGGTTGTAGATGATGCCAAAAGAGCTCAACACACATCCGAACCATCGGTTTTGTTTGTCGCGGTATTCCTCGCCGGTGTACTCCTGCGGAATGACATCGTCCGAAAACCAATCCGGATGGCGCGCCGGAAGATCGCTTGCCACAAACCGTCCAGCACTGGCCTGCTTGGCGAAGTCGTAGGTGCCGCCGCCAAAAAAAAACATCGATCCCGCATCCGACATCCGACGCCATGAACGCCGCGCGCGCGTCCTTCACCGCTTCCGACGCGTCAACGGCCAAGTGCCCATTTTGCGACCCGGATTGAATCTCTGCGCTCCACTGCTTGCGCAGCGTATTCGTCCAATAATTTCTGAAAGCCGTGATGTATTCGCTTTCGAGAAAACGCGCAATCTCGCTCGTGCCGCCGAGCACCCGCCAATCGACCGCTACGGTTTTCCCGGTCTTGGCTTTGTACCATTTGGCAAATCCCCGGGAATATTCATAGCGGATGGCCTCATTGTGAGGCGTAACGACCACCACGGTCTCGTCTGCATTGGCGACCGACACATGCTTGGGGCGCAGCACGAACGGCACCGCGACTACCGCGATCAAAGCGAAAACGAGGATAGCGCGTTTCATCATAGGATGAGATGCGTCCGGGAACCCATTCAATTAGGCCGTCAGCACGACCACATCTTCCGGTAAAACCGCCGCAAAAAGTTCCCCGCGGTCCGCTACATCCACAAAGCGCGGGTTGCGTTCAAATATCTTTAACCGCGTTCCATTGTCTGTGATAAACTCATATTGGGCCACTTCCCCAAGGTAAATGGATTCACCAATGCGACCTTTCACCATGTTCCGGTCCACGGGATCGTGACGGAGCTCCCAACATTCCGGACGAATCGAAACCGTCACCATCGAACCCACCGCGGGAGAATCACTCGGATCGCCAAAGACACCGTCGAAGTTACCGACCGCTGTTTCCACCGTCACTTGGTCGCCCGTTCGTTTGAGGATCTTACCGGGAAGAAAATCGGTCTCGCCGATGAAATTCGCGACCGTTTTCCGCTTCGGCCGCTTGTACACCTCGCGCGGCGTTCCTACTTGAAGGATATGCCCGCTTTCCAAAATCGCCATGCGATCAGCGATCGAGAGCGCTTCCTTTTGGTCGTGGGTCACGTAAACGGTGGTCAGCTTGAACTCCTTGCAAACCCGGCGGATTTCCGTGCGCATTTCCAAGCGCAGCTTGGCATCGAGGTTTGAAAGCGGTTCATCCAACAACAGACATCGCGGCCGGACGACGAGCGCACGCGCGAGGGCCACGCGCTGCTGTTGACCGCCGGAAAGCTGGTTGGGTTTCCGCTCCGCATATTGATCCATGCGCACCGAAGCGAGTGCTTCACTGACGCGCTGTTTAATTTCCGCCCGCGGCACTTTCCGTTCTTCCAAACCGAAAGCTACATTTTCCGCCACAGTCATATGCGGCCACAACGCATAGCTCTGAAACATCATTCCGGTGTTTCGTTTGTGGGGTTCGAGTCGGGTGACATCTTCGTCGCCGAAAAGAATCGTGCCTTTTTCAGGGATATAAAAACCGGCGATACTGCGCAATAAGGTGGTTTTCCCGCAGCCGCTCGGACCGAGCAGAAAGAAAAGTTCCCCGGGATTGATGGTCAGGTCGAGCCCATGAAGGGCCACGACATTACCGAATTGTTTCGTCAGTTGCTTGACCTGAATGGAAATCATCTGGGAGGCACAAGCCCTTGCCGAGGCAACCGCCCCCGCTGGCTAAGTCAAAAAAATAAACCCCTACTCCGCGGTTGTAACAGTTTGCGTTGCGGGAAAATTCGCGTCTTTCATTTCCCATGCCGTCCCCTAAAGGCCCGCCTGAATTGAAGCACTTGGATCACGTGTTGGTGTCACCCCGGGCCATCAAACGCCGGATCGATACACTGGCGGAAGAGCTAAACCGCGACTACGCCAACAAAGACATGATGGTGGTGGCGATCGTCAATGGCGCGTTGATTTTCACCGCCGATCTCTTGCGCTCTTTGCGCACCCCACTCCGCTTGGACTGCCTCCGCGCGTCCAGCTACCACACGGGGACAAAGGCGGTCGGCGAACCCCGCATTGTTGACCAAATGAAACTTGATGTGCGGGGTCATAACGTCCTGCTCGTCGACGATATTCTGGACACCGGCAAGACCCTCGCGGCCGTCGCGGGCATGATCCACGCCAAAGGAGCGGCGACAGTAAAAACCTGCGTATTGCTCGAC
>JBDUAH010000003.1:0-29579 GCA_040004745.1 Chthoniobacterales bacterium
AAGCGGCGAGCGTAATCAGCGTTCCGAGATTCGTTTGCAAATCCTAGCCAACCGGCCGGGCCGCGGCCGAGAAAGCAAGCCGGAGGCATGCGACAGATTAGCCGGTGGTTGAGGTCGCCACAGCGACCGACACCACCGGACCGCCAACCCAACAAACATCTCGCACCCCGGAGGGGTGCCAGACCCTTCCGCGCATAAACGCGCCCAGCACAATCAATCCAAATACCGATCGTCATATTCAACTCCCGCCTTCCTCAACATCTGAATCAATTCCTCCCGGTAACTCTTACCTCGATGATGTTCCTCCTGGCGCGCAACGTATTCCCGAACCGCATCACGCGCCGGCGCGCTCACCGTGAAAGCCGCATATCCTTCCTGCCAGGCGAAACCGGCCAGCTTGATCTCCTCGTGGACCCAAACCGACGATGCCTTCTTCAATTCTCGCATGAAATCCGCCAAACAATGCGTTGCCTTCAGGCCCACCAGAAGATGCACATGATCGGCTATCCCGCCCACCGTTTCGGGAATTCCACCCAGGCCGCGCACGGTGCCGCCGAGATATTTGTGAAGACGATCTCGCCACGGAACGTCGATCCAGGCCTCGCGCCCCTTCGTGGCGAAGATCACGTGATAGTGAAGGCTCAGATACGTTGACGGCATGTTCGCTGAATGTCTGGCACCCTTTCAGGGTGCGGGCCTTCGGAGATCTCTCATACCGGTGGCGTCGCTTCGCTCAGGCACCGGCTAATTTCTTTGAACCCTTGGGGTTCATTTCCGCAGGCGCCATGAGCAAGCCCATCAGCCAACTTCCTGGAACGCTCCGCGTTATTTTCAGGCAGTCTCCACCTACGCGCATCCCCACGGGTCTAACCGCTTTCCAAATTCCGGTTTCCGGACTTTCGAGCCATGAGATCCGACGACGAAACTCGTGGCCTCGGAAAACCACCCGACCGCGCCTACTTCGTCGGACGTGACGCGGGCGGGTCGCTCGCGTTAACTCTCGCCGCCTTCGTGGAATCGCTCCCAAGGGTGATGCTGACAGCCATCCCGGGTTGTAACGCCGCCAGGGTGCTTCTTTGTCCCCTGAAAAGGATTTCTGTGAACTGCGTGATGGCGTAAGTTTTCGGCGCGTTGTTCTCGGTGATAGTAATCGAGTCGGCACTGACGCTGGCGATGACGGTGGCCATTGGTTTGGGCGACTCTTTTTTCTTCTTGCCCTTCGCATCCGCGATCGACGCGAAAGCAAACAAGGTCAAAATGACGAGAAAAAGGGGCGGCAATTTTTTCATAATTTTCATTCTATAGGTCGGTTGGGATTTCGGCAATCTTGCAGGCACTGCACTACTTCTTATACATCGGGACTGGTGGCAGCTCCGGCGGCACAATAACGTCTTCTGATTCTTCCTGCTCATCAGTTTGATTGACGAGCTGGCCGCCCGGATTGACCAGGCGTGCGGTGACGAAAATGATGAGATTGCGTTTGAGATGCTGCTCTGCATTCGTGCGGAACAGACGACCGACAATCGGAATATCGCCGATGATCGGCGTCCGGTCCTCGGTCTTTTGCACGTCTTCGCGCATCAGACCGCCGAGAACTACCGTCTGGCCGTCCCAAACACTTACGCTCGTCGTCACTTTGCGCGAGCTGAAGATGGGCTGATTAATGATATTCGGCGTCAGTTCGATGCTGGTGTCGATGCCCGTCACCGCCGCCGGGAAACCGAGGACGCCGAGCAGCGCCGGATTGATCGTTTTGATTGGGCTGCCGTAATTGACGAAACCCTCGAACTCCACCACCTGCGGCACCAGATTCAGGTCAATTGTCACCCCATCGGGGCCTACCACGGGCTCGACCTCAAGGGTCACGCCCGTATTGCGCGTCTCAAATGCCGACGGCGTGGACGGGCCCACCACCGGGAGCGCCACCGTGGTGCTAGTGGAGTTCGATGTGCCGCGTCCGCTAATCTCCGGAATCTTCGGCTCCGCGAACTGCGTTGGATAACGAAACTCGCGCACAATCTCGATCAAGGCGCGTTGTCCGCTCTTCGTCGTCACCCGGGGAGCGGAGAGTAGATCGACGCCTTTCTTTTGATTCAGGGCGCGCACCACCAGTTGGAATTGGGGGTCGGTAAAAACACCACTCAGTCCGAAAATTCCTGGCGCGAGCGAACTCCCGCCGGTGACACCCGCCAGCAAGGCGTCGATCGCGCTGGCGCTAATCGCGTTCCGACCGCTGCGATTGCCGGCGGTCACCGGAAATTGTCCCACTGGATTACCGCCGGGAGGCGCAAATGGAAAATTCGTGTTGTTCACCGTCGGGCCGGTGCCCGACGTGCCTCCGCCACCAAAAAGTCGCTTGTTCCCGATGTTGAATTGGCCGAGCAACCAATCAAAACCGAGTTCTTTTAGATTGCTCTGTGTAATCTCCACAAACTTGGCCTCGATCTCCACCTGTTTGGGTCCGGAGACGCTGGTTTGCTCCACCAGCGCATCGACGAGATCCAGGTTGTCCTGGGTATTGCGCACGATGAGCCGGCTGCTTTGTGGAAGGAAATTGGCGCTGGCGCCGGGAGGGAACGAGACGCCTTGCGCGGCCAAGAAATCTTTCGCGGTCTCGCGCCCGACCAATTGCCGGCCGCCGGTCGACTCCTGGGTATCACGGCCGGTGCCCAGCGGGGCCGCCCCCACCGCAGCGGGAGCAGCCAGAGCCGCGGAAGAAGCTCCGATATTCACCGAGCTGGTGATAAATCCAGGAGGAACACGGTATTCCTTGGTGTACATGTCATTGCTTTGCTCGCTCGCCGGGATGATCGAGACGGCGAATGGTTCGACCTTTACCTTCAGGCCCGCCTGACTGGCGACGTAGCGCAGCGCCTCGCCCAGCGGAATTTCGTTGAGCGTGATCGTGATCCGCGCCTGGGAAGGTGACACTGCCGGGATCGCGGTCGCCGGAGCAGCCTCCGGGATGGGCGCTGGATTCGGCATCAGCGGTGTGGTGCCCTCCTCCGCGGGCGCAGCTTCGGCGCCGGGAAGTGGCGCGAGCGCGGTCGGGACCGGTTCCGGCGCATGGCTCGGCAACTGATTTACGCGCAAAACAATATCGACGCCCTTTCGGCCGTCGAGCGCCGGATCGTTCGCCACGGACTGCTGCCGCAGGAAGTCCATCGCTTCCCGAATACTCGCTTCGCGAAATTCAATCTTGGGGATAATGATCGTCGCCAGCTTATTGGAAATTCGGGCGGTGCCGGTGGCGTCGCGGGCAAATGCTTCCACGCCAGGTGTCGCTGTGTCGCCGTATTTGCGCACCGGGTTTTCCCAGCCTTGCTGCACCTGCCAAACCGCGCGGGAGCGCGTTTCGTTATACGCTTCCTCGCCGTAGCGGGTTTTCTGATTGTTGATTTTTTCCTCTCCGCGCCGCGCGGCAGTGTTATACGGGTCGAGCGCGAGGATCTGCTCGTATTTTTTGAAGGCGAGATCATAGCGGCCGCTGTTGTAATAACCGTCCGCATCCGTCAGCAGACGACGCACTTCCTCGACCTTGTTAATAAACTTCGGCCCCATCGTGCGATTGATCTGACCGGGCTCCTGCAATTTCGCCAGGAGCAAAAAAGCGGGCCGGCAATTCGGATCGTAGCGGTCACTCAAAAGCTCGCGGCACAGTCCCTCCGCCTCGGCGTATTTCCCTTCCTGCACTAGTTGCTCAGCGAGCTTGACTCCACTTTCGCAGAAACCCGCGACCGCCTCTTCGTGCTCTTTCCCACTCACAACCGCATCCGGCAGATACGTCACCGCCATGCGGAAATCTTCGTGCGCCTGCGTATAATTCTTCGCCGCCATGGAAATTTTCCCGCGCGCGAGCGCCTCGTTGCCGTGTGGCAAGGCCGCTTCACGACGCGCGATCTCGCGCTCGGCCGCGCGTTTCGCGGCACCCTGCGCTTGCAGCGCTGGCATCGCCAGGAATTGCACCGCCGCCATAGTAGTGGGCAGAAGCAAGAAGAGGAAACGTGGTCGTGGCGTCATGGAGTAGGGGCGAGCGGGGCGACTTCGATTCGCTCCTCTGGTTTTTGCGTATTGACGATGACCGCTTTGTCCGGCTGCACGTCGATCAGTTTGTATCTGATCTCGGACTCTGGCGGCAATGAGAATTCCTGGTCTTTTTTAATCACCAACTCGCGTGGCGTGCCCCAGAGGTAGACAAAGTTGCCGACCGACTCCGGCGAAATCATGATTTTTTCCTTCACCAGCGCGAGTTGTTCCTGCGTCTCGACGTTCTCGATCGTCAATTCCGAGACATCCTCTTCCCCACCGCTCTTCGGATTGATCGCTGTCTTGGGCGTGAACTTCACCAGCTTGAACTTCGTTCCGCGAATCTGGTCGCCTATTTTTAAGAACTGCGTCGGCTCCTTCAAGTCGCTCGTATTGAGAAGGAAGGTGTCGTCTGTGCGCGAGGCAAAGACGAGGCGGAACGGTTCGCGATTGAAGGATTTCAGCTTCAGCTTGGCGATGAAGGCGGGATGCGAATCCTTCGCCGTCGGGTCCGTCTTTCCCTGCCATTCCTCCAGATTGGTGAAGCCATCGGCGTCTGGGTCCTGCGTCAGAACGTCGGTATCTGCGATGGGCAGAGCAAACTCTTCCAGCCATTCGTTAGGCACGGGAGGATGGACCTCGGTATTCTGCAGCGTGGCCGGCAAACCATCCGGCCCGATGAAATGTTTCTCCGGCACGAAGAGGCCGGAACGTCCGCCGAAAGTCCATTGCGGCGGCTTTTGCAAATTCGCGGTCGCGGTCTCCACCTCGAGCGCGTTTTCCGTCGGCGTGGCCGGTTTCGGCGGTCCGGATGGCGGCATCTGAGCGAAGCTCTCCTGGAAACCGGCCGCGCTTTGCCAAATGAAAAACGCGCAGAGCAAAAGGAAGAGCGCCCCCGCCAGGACGGCCACCCGATCGAAGTTCGTGCGGAGCCAGTTCATGAGAAGCAACCTTGCCGCGCGGCGGACTTCGTCTTCAAAATGTGAACCTCACCATCTCGATCCGCGCCGCGGTCTGGACCAGTTCGTTCCCGACAATAAAACTTAACGCCGTGTTCGGGGCTGGACTGGCGGTCGGAACCGCCGGCGCTCCGGGGGCAGCGCCTGCACCTTCGCGCGGCGAGCCGATGTCTTTTTCGTTCAGGATGTCCAGCGTTCGGATCACGTAGAGTTGTTGGCTCGCGGTCGCGATTTGATTCAACGCTCGCCGCGTTGCTCCGGGGCTTCCGGTGAATGCCAGCTCGATCGCCGGTCTCTCCAGCAATGTCTTCTTCGCCGCTGCGGCGGGCGTGACTGCGCGTCCCCCAGCTTTCGGCGTTGGAGTCGCCGTAGCGACTGGCGCCACGCGTTTCAAGGAAGTGATCGCCTGCACGCGCGCATCGATCAGCATATTCACCAGCAACTCGACCTGCGCGAGTTCTTGCCCCAGCTTCGGCGCCGCCTCCGTATCCGGCAGCGCGGCACCAAATTCTTCGAAGCCGAGGAAGAATACTTCCGGCAACTGCACTTTGTTCGCGCGCGCCTTCTCCGTCACACTCGTCATCGCCTGCCGCAGGCGCGCCTGGAATTCGTTTGGCTTCATCTCCGCCGGCTCCGGCAACACGTGCGTCTTCAGATCTTCTTTCAACGCCGCGAGCCCTTTCGCGTAATCGGCCGCCTGCGTTTTCATCTTGCTCAGGTTCGCTTCGGTCGGGAACGGATTGTGACGTTGGAGCGCCGCCATCTCGTTCGCCTGCTGCTCGAATTGCGCTTTCGCGTCGCCGAAGCCGCTCTTTGCAAACCAGATGAAGATCAAACTCGCCAGCGTCGCCACGCCGAGCACAGCGAGGAACGTCCCGAGAAAGCGATTTTCTTCGAACCACTTCATGGCAACGGCCTCGGTTTCTTCAAATCGAGTCGCAGCTCGTAGGGGAAAGCCCACTCCGTGTTATTTGGCGTCGTCGGCCGGATCACTTTCGCCTGATTATTCGGATCGATCGCGAAGAACGGCGACTTCACCAGCTCGCGAAAATAATCGACCACGATTTCCTGCTGCTTCGGATTGAAGAGATAAAGGCCGCGCACAAAAATGCCGTCGATCATTGGCTCGCCCGCTTTCGCCGGTTTCCCCCGCGCGCCCGCAGGTGACGGAGTCGGCCGCACGATCGGTGTCGGAACTGGAGCTCCCGCGGGCTGTCCTACCCGCAGAACATTACCCACCGGTTTTCCTTCGGATGTCGCCACCAGCTCCGTGATCCAGATGTTTTCCTTCGGCAGGCGCTGGTTCAGGTCTTCAATAATCCCGACCCAAAAACTGCGGTCGTTCACCGCCGCGGTGAGCGGTGTCGCCACATCATCCAACGCTCCCGTTTCCTTCCGCACCGCATCCATCTGCGTGGTCAGGCGACGCATTCCGTCCACCTTCTGGGTCAGGTTCGCCGTGGCCCGCCGGGTCACACTCGCCGCGCGCACGTAATACAATCCCCAACCAATCAGCCCCAGGATGAAACACGCCGCCGCCAGCATGAAAAACGGCCGTCGCCGCGTCAAATCCTGCGCCCGAACCACGCTCGCGGTGCGCAGGTTCAGCTCCATTGGGCAGGTCGTGACCGTCCGCAGCGCCAGGCCGACTAATTCGCCTAACAAGTGCGACGCCTGCGCCACCTCCGCGGCGCGGGCCGCGTCGGCTACGGTGACGTTGCGCAGCGGGTGGAAGAACTCGATTGGCAACTGCAGTTTCTCGTGAAAGAACTCGCGCATGTAAGGCATGCTCGCGCCGCCCCCACACAGGAAGACCCGCATCGGAGCGTTCCCCTGCTGTTGGGAGCGGTAGTGGCTGATTGAACGCATCAATTCCGCGTGCAGACGCGTCATCGTGCTTCGCACAATTTTTGACACGCGCGCCACATCCGGATCGGACGGCTCCGCGTACGCGCCGCCTAGACTAACGAATCCATCCCGCCGTTTCCGGAACTCCGCGGCCGCGCTCGGCTCGTTAAATTCCTTCGCCAAGGCGGCGGAGATCGAGCCGCCACCAATCGGCACACTGCGCGAAAAAACTTTCCCCGGTTCGACAAAGAGCAGGTTGGTGGTGCGCGCACCCAGATCGACCAGGAGCGAGCAATCGGTCAGCTCGCTGTAGTTGAAGCGAAAAGCGTTGTAGAGCGCCATCGTCGCCACATCCACCACCGTGGTGTGCAAGCCGGTTTCCTCGACCGCCCCGTTGATTCCCTCGAGCAGGTCGCTCTTGATCGCGACCAGCACGACCTGCAGCTCCGCATCGGAACTGCTGCCAACGAGTTGATAATCCCAGACCACTTCATCAATCGGGAACGGCACATTCTGCTGCGCCTCGAACGCGATGATGCGCTCGATTTTCTCCTCTTCCACCGCGGGCAATTTCACGAACCGCGCGAAGACTGATTGCGCCGCCACGCAATAGTTCACCATCCCGGATTTCACCTGCAACTCCGCCATCATCTCGCGCAAGGCGGCGGCGATTTGCAGATTGCGCGCGGTCTCGTTGCCGGCTTCGGCCAGGATTTCGCGCAGCGCATGGCCCACCAGGACCAGCCCACCCTGCGTCTGAGTCCGGAACTCCGCTAAGCCCACGGATTGCGAACCGAGGTTCAGGCTGAAGATGCGTTGCGGAGCGGCCATGAAAATTCGCCTAACGAGACTTGATCTGCTCGTATCGATCCCAATACAGCGGCGCGAAGGGCGTCTCGTTCTTATTCAAGACGAAGCCAGTTATCGGCGGCACGGATGCGAACCATCCCGCCGCGGCACGCTCCAGATTGGCCTCGCTTTTCACCGCGCCGCTTTCCACCAGTTGCACCGCGATATTCCGGATGGAATTAGCCGCCAGGGGCCGGTCGCCATTAAAATGCGCCAAAATTCGCGGAGTGACATACATAACCGAGCGCAGTTCCCGCCCGGCTGGAACATTTACGTGCGTCACCTCTCCGGTCAGCAATTTTCCATTCAAGAGGATGAAATATTTGGCGGTCAACTCATCAGTCCACGCCGGCGCCGCGGCGAATTCGACCTCCACCTCCAGCCAGAGCGTCCGTCGATCCGTCTCATACTGCTGCGCGCCCTCGTAGCTGAAGAGCGGAGCGGGGATCAGGTTCTTCGTGATCTTGGTGATCTGAAATTCCGCCGGCGGGCGCGTCTGCGCCGAAAGCGGCGACGCCGCCCGTGCGAGCAAGATGGCAAAGAGGAAGGCGAAGGGTTTCACGGAGATGAAGCAGCGGGACGCCACTTCTAGCGTCTGGACAACCGACCCAGCAATGAAAAAGCCCCGCAAAAATTCGCCTCGCAGTTTTCCGGCCCTCGGGCGGATCCGCAAACTGAGGGGCAATCCACGTGGAGCCACGCCTCTAAAAGGAAAGGAACGCATAGATTGGAAGCAAAAAAACGCCCGCCATTGTAGCCGCGTCCCTGCGGGGCGCGCGGGATCGACGGTGATCCCACGTGCGACCCGTTCGCCTTCTCTCCTCCATTTCTCCCCCAAGGGTTGCGCAGCGACGTGGCCACACTCGCTTTCTTCGCTCGCTCCAGTTTATCCTGCGACCCATGGTCCGAGCCCTTATTTTTTCCTTGATGCTATCGCTTTTTTTCGGCGGCATCGCCCTAGCCAAGCCCACCGCCATCTTCCTGGTCCGCCATGCCGAAAAAGCCACCGGTGGCGACGCCAAAGATCCCGACCTCTCCGAAGCCGGTCGCGCCCGCGCCGCGTCTCTCGCGGCCATTCTGAAAGACACCCAGCTCACCGCCATCTACGCCACTGAGTTCAAACGCACCCAGCAGACCGCCAAACCGCTCGCAGATGCCGCCCACTTGGAGGTCACCACGGTCCATGCGAAAGAGACCTCCGACCTCGTCGCCACGCTTCAGCAAGCCAATGGCAACGTCCTTATCGTCGGCCACTCCAACACCCTGCCTGAGATCATCAAAGCTCTCGGCGTCGCATCACCGCCAGTCATCGAAGATGCCGAATACGACAACGTCTTCCTCCTCCTGCCCGGCACCCCGGTGCAGTTACTCCGCCTGCACTTCCGATAAGGCGCGAGAAACACCATGGATCGTCTCAGCCCGGTAGCGACGGCGTTCCCGGCCCGCGCTTCACTTTCAAGATGACCTCAACACGTTTCTGACTCGCTGATGAGCAGCGACGCGTGCCTTGCTCGCATCCGCTTTGGTGGCGACCGCATTTTGCGGCTTGGCCGCGAGGCTCTGAAAGTGGGCGGGCCTTTCCTTCGCAAGGTTCCTGCGCCACGTTCATTCCATGAAAGATATTCTGATTTTACCTCTGCTGCCCCTCGCTGTCGCTTTGTTTGCCTGCGTCGTCTCGGCAGAGCCGACGCCCTCGCCGAAACCCGAAACGGGAATCGAAGGCGTGATCACGATTAGCCCGACGCACGGGGGTCCGATCCGTGAGGGCGAGGATTCGTCACGGCCGCTCCCGGATACGGCTTTCGTCGTGCGTCAGGGAGACGCGGAAGTGGCCTCGTTCACCACGGACACCCAGGGGCGTTTTCAAGTAGCGCTGCCGCCGGGCGACTACCAAGTGCTGGCGCGCGATCAGAAACATAAGTTCGGCGGCTGGGGCCCTTTCCCGGTGAAGGTAGAGGCCGGCAAAATGACGAAGAAGGATATCGATTGCGATAGCGGAATGCGGTAGTCGGCGCCGTCATCCGCTGCTGCTATGAAGATCGCCGTCGCCCAGATCGCGTGCGCGCTGGGCGATGTGCCGGCCAATGTGGCCAAAATGCGCGACTTCTGTGCGCGCGCGAAGGACGGCGGTGCGGAGTTGATCGTTTTCCCCGAAATGGCTGATACCGGCTATTCGATGTCGGTAATTAAATCGCAGGCGCAAAAGTGGAGCGAAGGCGCGGTGCCAGCCCTCCGCGAAACGGCTCGCGCGCTCTCGCTCAACATTATTTCCGGCCTCTCGGAACGCGAGGGCGCCGACATCTACAACTCGCAGGTGGCGATCGACGCCCACGGCGAGACCGTGGCGAAATATCGCAAGGCGCATCTTTTCGCGCCGGGCGATGAAGACGAGACCTTCCGCGCCGGCGCGGACTTCACCACTTTCCCGCTCGGGCCGTGGCGTGTGGGCCTGAGCATTTGCTACGACCTGCGCTTCCCGGAAGTCTATCGCGCGCTGGCGGTCGAGCAGGGCGCGAACGTTCTGGTGGTCTCAGCGGCGTGGCCGTTTCCCCGGGTCGAGCATCTGCGCGTGCTGGCTGTGGCAAGGGCGATCGAAAACCAGAGCTACGTCATCCTTTCCAACCGCACCGGCACCGACGCCGGCGTGACATGTTGCGGCAGCTCCGCCGTGATTGATCCGGCGGGGGTCCTCGTCGCGGCGGCGTCCGCGGAGCGGGAGGAATTAATCACCGCGGAGTTCTCGCCGGAGGTGCTTAAAACGGTGCGGGCGCGCATGGCGGCATTCGCGCATCGACGGCTGGATTTGTATGGCCGATGATCGCGCACCGATGACGGAACTGGAACAGACCTGGCCCCCGTTACCCTACGCGGCGTGGCAGGCCACCGCCGAAACGCTGCACCTTTGGACCCAGATCGTCGGCAAAATCCGGCTCACGCTTTCGCCGTGGATCAATCATTCGTGGCACGTCACTCTTTTCGTGACGCCGCGCGGCTTAACGACCACTCCGATTCCGCATGGCGTGCACATGTTTGAAATTCGCTTCGATTTCATTGCGCACGAGTTGACGATCGAGAAAAGCGACGGCGCGCGGCGCGTACTGCCGTTGCGCGCGCAATCGGTCGCAGAATTTTACGAGACGCTCCTGAGCACGCTGCAGGAGATGGACCTGGCGGTGACGATCCATCCCCTGCCTAACGAGCTGCCGGATCCGATTCTTTTCGATCAAGACCAGACGCATAGCAGCTACGATCCACTGGCGGTCGAGCGTTTTTGGCGGGTGCTTTTGCAGTGCGATCGGGTCTTCCATCGATTCCGTTCCCGCTTCTGCGGCAAGTGCAGCCCGGTGCATTTCTTTTGGGGCAGTTTCGATCTGGCCGTAACGCGTTTTTCCGGTCGCGCTGCGCCGATGCATCCCGGTGGAGTGCCGCACTTGTCCGACCGGGTGACGCGCGAAGCCTATTCGCAGGAAGTCAGCAGCCTGGGATTTTGGCCCGGCAATGCGGCCAGTCCGACGCCGGTTTTCTATTCCTACGCCTATCCGGAGCCGGCGGGTTTTTCGATGGCCTCGGTGCTGCCCAAGGCGGCCTTCTACGCGGACGCGATGCACGAATTCCTCCTGCCTTACGATGAAGTGCGGACTGCCGCCGCGCCCGATGACGTGCTGCTCGATTTTGCCCAAAGCACTTACGATCGCGCCGCCGAACTCGGCGGTTGGCCGCGCGAAGCGCTGGAGGAAATAAATCTCCATCCGCCCGTGCCTTTGCCGTAGCCGCCCGCGGTTTTCCTTCACGCGGCATGATCCCAGAAACCACCAAGCCGGCCGCGGGTGTGCTCTTGCGCGTACTCGGCGTCGGGTTCGGGGTGGCGATTCTGGTCGGCAATACGATCGGCTCCGGCATTCTGCGCGTGCCGGGAGAGATCGCGGGCCATTTGCCGTCGGTCGCGCTTTTTCTGGGGGTGTGGATTTCCGGCGGCGTTTATGCGCTACTCGGCTCGAACGCAGTCGCGGAGGTCGCGGCCATGACTTCGGAATCGGGCGGTTACACGGTGTTCGTGCGGCGCGGGCTGGGGCCTTATCTGGGATTCGTGGCGGGGTGGAGTGATTGGTTGTCCACCTGTTCGAGCACTGCGGCGGCGGCGATTTTCATGGCGGAATCGATTAACGTGTTGTTAGGCGGCAACGGACCGAAGACAGCGCTCGTAGCCGCGACGGTGCTCTTGCTTTTCTCGCTCCTGCAATGGCGCGGAGTGCGCTCGGCCAGCACCACGCAAAACATCACCACCATCCTGAAGGCGCTCGCGTTTCTGGCTTTCGTGGTCATCTGCTTTCTCTGGAAGGGTGAACGGCAAGCCCCACCAGCAGACTTACCGCTGGTGCCGCATGGGATGTCGCTTTTTGTGGCGCTCATCCTGGCGATGCAGGCCGCCATTTTTGCTTACGATGGCTGGGTCGGTCCGGCTTATTTCGCGGGCGAACTGAAAGATCCGGAGCGCGAGCTACCACGCAGCATATTCGGCGGCGTAGCGGCGGTGATTATTATCTACCTGCTTGTGAACCTCGCCCTGCTGCACGTGCTGCCAATCGAACGCATCGCGAACAATCCGTTCCCGGCTCGCAGCGCGGTGGCGCTGATGTTCGGGCCGAGCGGCGCATTGATCTTCGGCGGGATGGTTGTGCTCGTGTTGCTCAGCGCGATTAACGCCTGGCTGCTCATGTCCTCGCGCACCTTCTATGCGCTGAGCGGCTCCACGGGATTCAAGGCCGGGGCACGGGTGAATCGCGGTGGAACACCGACGATTGCCCTGCTCATCAGCGCGATCGCCGCGGTGGCGTTCGTTTTGAGCGGCGGATATGAACGCGTCATCGCGGTCACGGCTTTTCTCTTCGTGGCCAATTATACCTTCACCTTCCTGAGCTTATTTGCGCTGCGCCGCCGCGAGCCGGATACGCCGCGACCATATCGCGCCTGGGGACATCCTGGGACGACTGGCCTGGTCCTGCTGATCTCGATCGGCCTGCTCGGGGGCGCGCTGGTGGCCGATACCTGGAATAGCATCGCGTCCATCGTGCTGCTGCTTCTGAGCTATCCGATCTTTCGCTTCCTAACGAGAGGAAGACGGCGAGACACTGCCGCCTGACCCACGACTTTACCAGCAGGCACCGGGAAAGGCCTTGCATCTTCAGGCGACAGCCTCATCTTCACCCTACCAACATGATGCATCTCGCTTTCATGAACATCGGCGGGCAGGAGCTGATCCTCATCCTGCTCATCATATTGGTTCTCTTCGGGGCTAAAAAATTGCCTGAGTTGGCGCGGGGCATGGGTCAGGCGATCAAGGAATTTCAGAAGGCGAAAGACGAGTTCAGCGATGAACTTCATTCCGCCAGTAAGCCTGATGTGGCAGCAAAGCCAGCATCTTCGACCGTCCCGACGGTTCCACGGATCGAGAACGCGGCTGGCGGTGGCATGGTTCGCCCCGAAACCGAACAAAGTGCCGAGCCCGGCACCAAGGTTTAAGCGGTCTCAATCCCGCGGCTTCGTTCGCGCTCGACGCCGGTTGACATCCTCGCGTGTTGCGACACTGTCGCGACTCGCGTTTTATGTCCGACCCGAATCTTCGCCAGAGCATCAAGGAAATGCTCGTGAAAAATCTGATGCTGCAGACCACGGCGGATCAGATCGGTGATGACCTGCCGCTTTTCGGGCCGGAAGGCCTTGGTTTGGACTCGATTGATGCGCTCGAGCTGGTCGTGAGCATGGAGAAGACGTTCGGCGTCGGTGTGCCGAATTCTGAGGTTGCCGCAAAAGCTCTGCGGAGCGTGAACACGATTCACGATTACATCCTGGAGAAGCGCGCCGAAGCACCCGGCAGCTAGACCGGGATTTCGGAAGCCCTACAACGCGACCGGCTGCGTTTCGAGTTCCGACTCGTTGATCGCGTCGATCAATTGACGGAAGCGGCCAAAGGCGCGGCGATGCGGTGAGAGAATAAGACGCGGCAAACTCAAGATCGCCGGCTCGTTTTTCTCCTGCCGCAATGCCGTCCCTTGCCGGATTTCTCCGGTGCGCACGACATCCACGAACTTCTCATTCAAGGCATCTACCGCCCCTGGAGTCAGCCGGTGGCAGATTCGGATCACTAACTGATCTCCCACCCACCGCGCGGAGTGATAAACCTTATAGAAATGCAGAATCTCTTGCACCGCCTCGCGCGCATCGTGCACGATTTTGAAGAGATAAAAATCCTCCTGGCCGATCAGTCCCAGTTTGAAAAGATGTTCGGTGAGAAACTTCATCCACGTCTCCCAGTAAGTCCCGTTCGGCCGATCGACGAAGACGACCGGGATAATGCGGGCCTTGCCCGTTTGCATCAGCGTGAGCGCTTCGAAGCCTTCATCCATGGTGCCGAACCCGCCGGGGAAGAGCGCGAGCGCGTGCGTTTCCTTCACGAAGTTTAGTTTGCGGGTGAAGAAGTAATTGAAGTTCACCAGCTTGGAGTCGCCATCGATAGTCTCATTCGCGCGTTGCTCGAAGGGCAGGCGAATATTGAGGCCGAAACTGTTCTCACGGCCCGCGCCGCGTTGGGCCGCGCCCATGATTCCATCGCCGCCGCCGGTGATGACCATGTAGTGCTCCGCCACCATCAGGCGCGCGAATTCTTCCGCGACCGCAAACTCCGGCTCTGTCGGCAAAGTGCGCGCGGAACCGAAGACGCAGACCTTTCGGAATTCGCGATAACCGGCGAAGACCTTCGCGGCGTAACGCAATTCCTTCAGGGAACGGTTCATGAGTTTGAGGTCCGCCGTCCCCATCTTGTCGCGCGCCATTTTTAGCGCAGTCATGATCATTTCCTCGACCAGCTCGGGCGATTTCTCCGCACCCCAATCCGCGACCAGTTGATGAATCCGTTGGTCCCACTCCGGACCGAGTGAAGTCTGTCGGCGCGTCGGCTGATTTTGGGTAATGCCTGCGGTAAAATCTTCCACGCCTCAGTTTCCACAGGACGCCTCGCCACGCACGGAAAATATCTCGGTTAGGCGGAGATCAGATCGCGCAGGATCTCCGGCATATTCCGAATTGGCAGCGAATAGTGTCCCGCATCCTCCACCACTCTCAGTCGGCAATTCGGAAACTGTCGGCTAAATTCCTCCGCTAGCCGCAGCGCGAAGGTCCGGTCCTTCCGCCCGTGCCACATTCGCACCGGCTGCGTGACCGCTTCGGCGGCGAATCCCCATGGACGCGCATAAATTTCGGCATCGGTCACCACACCTCGCGCCGAACCACGCCACGCCCGCCGCGCGCTCTCGAAACAGGCGTCGAAAGCCGCGCGCTCTCGCAGCACGGTCGCATCGCACGGTTGCAGAAAGCGCAGCAGCAGCGGGCGCAATTGCAGTGGCGGTCGCACCCGCATGACTGGCCGAATGAGATGAAACAACGCCCGCAGAAGCGTCGGCTTCCGCGCGTACAGCCAAAGCAGCCGCCGATGAATCGGGAGCAGGCCTTCATGATCCGCCAGCTCGGCCAAAGGCGGCGCTCCGCTCACGATGGCCAGCCCTTTGACCGCATCCCCTAAGGCGACGGCGGTGGCGAACGCGTACGGTGCGCCGCCCGAGATGGCGAGCAGATGAAAGCGCTCGAGCGAAAGATGCGACGTCAACTTTCCTACGATGGCCGGCCAATCCAATAGCGTGCGTCCCGCATGAAAGGAGGAGCCATTGATGCCCGGTCGATCCGGCGAGATGAGGCGCACCCCGCAATCCCGCGCGGCCGGCTCCGCCACTTGCGCCATCGTGCGCGAACTGGGCCAGCCGTGACAAAAAATAACCGGCACGCCATGCGGATCGCCATACTCATCGAACGCGAGATGCCTCCCTTCGCCCAGCGCCAAAACCGCCCCGCGCACCGGAGCGGTTGCGCTTTGCACTTCTGGCGATCGCCGGATATTTTCTTTCATGCGTACAGTCAGTAGCTGTCCTGCGTATAGATGTTGTGATTATGAATGAGCACTCGAAGTCCGGCCTCGGCAAAATCTCCGTGCATGGCAACGGAATGGGCGCGGCCACGCCCGAAATGATTGAAAAGCGCGCACGCGAGATCGCGATGATCAATGAGCGACGCCCTAACGATTACACGGACGGCGATTGGGATCAGGCACGAAGGGAACTTCTCGGCCTGGAAGAAATCGCCGCGGCCGACGACACCAACGAAGTCGCCGATAGCATGAGCGAGCGCGACGAATCGCCGGAGGAACACGGACATCGCGTCCCGCGCGAAGGTCTCGAGGACGATGACGAATCGCTCGGCGCGCACCTCGTCGCCGACGGGCTCGAAGAAGCGGTACACGATCGCATGGTAGAGGCCGCGCGCGACGATCAGGAGCAGGAAGGCTAAATCGCGCATGCCGTCCACGCTCGTCTCACCCGCTCCGGCCACTTCGACCTCGGACCGCGCGGCTGCGCTCTTGCGACGCTTCCGCGCGACGCGCGATTTCAGCACTCGCATTTGTCAGGGTCTCCAACCGGAAGATTTCGTCGTGCAATCCATGCCGGATGTGAGCCCGACCAAATGGCATCTCGCGCACACCACCTGGTTCTTCGAAACGTTCGTCGTCAAGCAATGGGTCACCGGTTATCGCTCCGAGGTTCCAGAGTACGCCTATCTCTTTAATTCCTATTACAACGCCGCCGGCACGATGCATCGGCGCGATCTTCGCGGTCTGATTTCACGGCCCACAGTGCGGGAGACTTTCCGTTTCCGACAATCCATCGACGAGTGCGTGGTCAAGTTAATCGAAGGCGCGGACGAATCGCTCGTCGCGGAAATCGAGTCAATCGTGGTTCTCGGCATCCAGCACGAGCAGCAACACCAAGAATTGCTTGTCACGGATATTAAGCACGTCTTCGCGCAAAATCCGCTCCATCCGGTTTTCGAAAAGCGTGAGAGCGCAGTCGAGTCTGGCCAGGTTTCGCCCATGCGCTTCCTCGAGTTCGATGAAGCGACGGTTGAGATCGGCTACGCCGGTTCGGAATTTTCCTACGACAACGAAGGCCCCCGGCATCGCGCGTTGGTTCTGCCATTTTCGCTCGCCCACCGCACTGTCACGAACGGCGAATATCTTGCCTTCATCGACGCCGGTGGTTACGCCCGCTCGGAATATTGGCTCTCGTTAGGCTGGACGACTGCGCAGGATCAGCGGTGGGAGGCGCCCCTCTACTGGGAACGGATAGACGGCCAATGGTGGAACTTCACCCTTTCCGGCTTCCGGCCAATCGAGGAATCCGAGCCCGTCACGCATCTCAGCTATTTCGAAGCGGACGCTTATGCGAATTGGGATGGCGCGCGTTTGCCGACCGAGTTCGAGTGGGAGCGCGCCAGCACAGGTCTGCCCATCGGGGGAAATTTCGTCGATAACCATCGTTTCCATCCCGCGGCAGCGACCGCAGGCGGCGAAGGATTGCAGCAAATGTTCGGCGACACTTGGGAATGGACGCGCAGCGCCTACCTTCCCTACCCCGGCTACCGCGCCGCACCCGGCGCGCTCGGCGAGTACAACGGAAAATTCATGTGCAACCAAATGGTCCTCCGTGGCGGATCTTGTGCGACTTCGCAGAACCATATGCGCCCCACGTATCGAAACTTCTTCCAGCCCGAGAAGCGTTGGCAATTCACCGGCCTGCGCCTCGCGCGGGATCTTTCATGAGCCACCTGGCCGCCGCTATCCAGGTCCTCGATCTCGAACCGGCGACCTCCGATTTTCTGGCGGAAGCGCTCGCTGGTCTGTCCGCGAACCCGCGCACCCTGCCATCTAAGTTTTTCTACGACGAACGCGGCTCCGATCTCTTCCTCGAAATTTGCGAACTGCCGGAATATTACGTCACCCGCACCGAGACGGGAATTCTGGAGCGTTACGCGTCGGAGATGGCGGAATCGATCGGCGCCAATGCGGAGCTGGTTGGTTTCGGAACCGGCGCTGGGATCAAGACGCGACTGCTGCTGGAGCATCTCGAAAATCCGATCGCGTATGTTCCCGTCGATATTTCCAAACAGCGCCTGATCGAATCCGCGGAAGCGCTCCAAGTGCAGATGCCGGAGCTGGAAATTCTGCCGGTTTGCGCCGATTACCTGCAACCTCTGCGCTTACCCGGGTCATCGCGGCAGGCGGAACACATCGCGGTTTTTTTCCCAGGCTCCACAATCGGGAATCTCCAGCCGGCGATGGCGGAGGATTTTCTCAGACGAATTTGTCGGCTGTCGGGACATAGCGGCGGCCTCATCATCGGCGTCGACTTGCAAAAATCCGTCCAGCGCCTGGAGGCGGCGTATAACGACGGCGCTGGCGTGACCGCCCAGTTCAATCTTAATCTACTGGCACGCGCCAACCGCGAGCTGGGGTCGGATTTCGATCTGGAGGCCTGGCAACATCGCGCGATCTACAATCAAGAAGTCCATCGCATCGAGATGCATTTGGTCGCGCGGAATGCGCAGACGGTGCATCTCGGCGGGCGGATTTTTGAGTTCGCCAGCGGCGAGAAGATCATCACCGAATATTCCTACAAGCACACTCCGGAGGGTTTCGCGGAGCTCGCGAGTCGCGCCGGTTTCAAGCTCTCGCGGCAATGGACCGACGCCGAGCAGTTGTTTGCCGTTTTCCATTTTGTCGTGGCAGACTAGCCGCCGGTGAGCGCGCTGGTTGAACTGGTTGGCGTCAGTAAACAATACGGAGCGGCGACCGCGCTTCACCCGCTGGACTTGGCCTTCGCGCCGGGGAAAACGACGGTGCTGATCGGCCCGAGCGGTTGCGGGAAATCCACCATCCTGCGGTTGATCATCGGGCTGCTCGAACCCGACAGCGGAACGGTGAAGATCGATGGCGAATCTCTTTCGCCCCGGAACCTCGCGCAGCTACGGCGCCGCACCGGATACGTCATTCAAGATGGCGGATTGTTCCCGCATCTGACCGCGCGCGCGAATGTGTTGCTGATGGCTAGGCATCTTGGCCGTCCCCCGAGTGAAATGCAGGAAAAAGTGGAAGAGCTTTGCGAGCTGACCCGTCTTCCCGAAAACGCGCTCGATCGCTATCCCGCCGAACTCTCCGGCGGGCAGCGCCAACGCGTCAGCCTCATGCGCGCGCTCGCTCTCTCGCCCGATCTCCTCCTGCTCGACGAACCGCTCGGCGCGCTCGACCCGCTGGTGCGTGCCGCCTTGCAAACCGACCTGAAGGAAATCTTCGCGCGTCTTCAGCAAACGGCGATTCTCGTCACCCACGATCTCGCGGAAGCGGCGTTCCTGGCCGATCACATCGTCTTGTTAGACCAAGGCCGCATCGCGCAACGAGGTACGCTCGCGGATCTCCGGGAACGCCCCGCCAGCGCCTTCGTCACAGACTTCATCAACGCGCAGCGCAGCCTCACCTTCGCATGAGGAGAGGAAGTCAACGCAAAGCACGCAGAGGAGTTCTTCCAATCTCGGCAATCTCCGCGGTGATTCTCTCCGCCTTGTCGGCAAACGCCGAACCGATCGTGATCGGCTCCAAGAAGTTCACCGAATCCTACGTCCTCGCGGAGATCGCGCAGCGCGCGCTCGAGTCTCGTCAGATTCCCGCCGAACACCGCCAAGGGATGGGCGGCACCATCATTCTGTGGGAAGCGCTGCGCACCGGCCAGATCACGCTGTATCCGGAATATACCGGAACGATCGCGGAGGAGATCCTGAAAGCGCCGGACGCCCTCTCGCGCGAAATGTTGCGAAGCCGGCTGGCAGAGATGGGCGTGGGCATGACGAAAGAGTTAGGCTTTAACAACACCTACGCCTTGGTCATGCGGCGCGACTTCGCGCAGGCTCGCGGTATCCTAAAAATCAGCGACCTGCGCAATCACCCCGAGCTGAAGTTCGGCCTGACCCATGAATTCATCGAGCGGCGCGACGGCTGGCGACCACTTGCGCAACGCTATGCCCTGCCCCCGCAGGAAATGAAAGGGATCGATCACGGCCTCGGCTACGAAGCGCTGCGCAGCGGCGCGATTGACGTGAAGGACGCGTATTCTACCGACGCCAAAATCGCCGAAAACGACCTCATCGCCCTGGAGGACGATCTGCATTTCTTCCCGCAATACAAAGCCGTTTTCCTTTATCGGCTCTCGCTCGCACCGAACGCGCTCGCAGTCTTGCGGCAACTCGAAGGCACGCTCGATGAAGCCCGCATGATCCGACTGAACGCCGAGGCGGAACGGAGCAAAGATTACTCGCGCGCGGCCGCGCAATATTTCGGCGATACAAGCAACGCGGGTCGCTCCGCGCTCTTCCCAAAAATCGCACGATGGACCGCCCGGCATCTTGAACTCGCCGGCATTTCTCTCCTCCTCTCCATTTTGGTCGGCGTGCCGCTAGGAATTGTCGCGAGCCGCGGCGGTGGACTCGGCCAAGCCATCCTCGCGATTACCAGCGCGGTCCAGACCATTCCCTCACTCGCGCTCCTTGCCTTGCTCGTACCGGTGCCGTTTTTCGGTATCAGCGCTCGCACTGCGATCGCGGCGCTTTTCCTCTACGGTTTGCTTCCGATTGTCCGCAACACCGCGACCGGCCTGCAAGACATCGCACAACCCATTCGCGAATCCGCTATCGCGCTCGGGCTAACGACTGGCGCGCGCCTGCGGCAGATTTATCTGCCGATGGCTTCGAGGACGATTCTTGCCGGGATCAAGACCAGCGCTGTGATCAACATCGGAACCGCCACGCTGGCGGCGTTGATCGGCGCCGGCGGCTTGGGCGAGCCGATCATCAGCGGGTTAAACCTGAACGATCACGCCACCATCCTGCAGGGTGCGATCCCCGCCGCGCTGCTGGCGTTGGTGGTGCAAGGATCGTTCGAGCTCCTCGATCGCATTTTGATTCCGAAGGGGCTTCGCTTGTAGGTTCTCCTTATGGCCATCACCTCCCAGAACCCGGCGACCGGCGAGATGCTCCGTCAGTTTGAATCGTTAGACGACAAAGCGATCGAGGAAAAACTCGCGCGGGCCGCGGCTGCTTTCGTGAAACATCGGCGCACCAGTTTCAGCACTCGCGCGCAACGCCTGAACGCCGCCGCGCAAATCTTCGAGACGGAGACCGAGAGCTTCGCGCGCAACATCACTTTGGAAATGGGAAAGCCGATTCAAGCGGCGCGCGATGAAGTTCTGAAATGCGCTTCGGGCTGCCGTTATTACGCGAGCGCGGCCGAGGATCTCCTCACGCCGCAGGAGACTCTGGCCGCCACCGGTCGCCGTTATGTTCGCTTCGATCCCATCGGGCCCGTCCTCGCGGTCATGCCGTGGAATTTCCCGTTTTGGCAAGTGGTCCGTTTCGTGGCGCCAGCGCTCATGGCGGGCAACGTCGGATTGTTGAAACACGCCGGGAATGTCCCGCAGTGCGCGCTCGCGCTGGAGCAAATATTTCACCGCGCCGGATTCGCGGAAGGCACCTTCCAAACGCTGCTTATGGAAGCGGCACAAGTCGCTGCCGTGATCGACGATCCGCGCATCAAAGCGGTCACTCTCACCGGGAGTGAAAAGGCTGGCGCCGAAGTAGCGAGCCAAGCCGCGCGGCAGATTAAGAAGAGCGTGTTGGAATTGGGCGGCAGCGATCCGTTCATCGTGATGCCGAGTGCGGACTTGGAAAACGCGGTCGCAACCGGCGTGAAATCGCGCATGCAGAACAGCGGTCAATCCTGCATCGCGGCGAAGCGTTTCATCATTGCGGAAGCGATCTACGGTCGCTACGTCGAGCAGTTCGTAGCGAAGATGCACGCGCTGAAATCCGGCGATCCGCTTGATGAGGCGACGGATCTCGGGCCGCTCGCGACCGAACAGATTCGCGAGAGCCTGCATGAGCAAGTGCAGAAAACGATCGATGCCGGCGCGAAAGTGCTCCTCGGCGGACGCAAACTCGACGGGCCGGGATTCTTCTACGCGCCGACCGTGCTGGTGGATGTGCCGCGAGATTCGCCAGCCGCGCGCGAGGAAATCTTCGGTCCGGTGGCCGCGTTCTTCCGCGTGAACGATGCCGAAGAAGCGATCGCGATGGCAAATGATTCCGACTTCGGTCTCGGAGCGAATGCCTGGACGAACGACAAGGAAGAACAGGAGTTATTTGCGGTGGAATTGGAGGCAGGGCTGGTTTTCATCAACGGTATGGTGGCGTCTATTCCAGAGCTGCCTTTCGGCGGCGTAAAGCGCTCGGGGTTCGGACGCGAACTCGGTAGCCAGGGCATCCGCGAGTTCGTCAACATCAAGACCGTCTCGATCGCCTAACGATAGACAAAGCTCAAAAGGAGGCACTTTGCGATTGCCTTTCGCCCGTCCGGATTGTAGCACCGACGCTGATGCGCTTTCCCTCCCTCTCCCGCTGTCTTACCGGTCTCGGTGTTCTTGTGTTCCCCCTCGCCGCCCATGCCGGCAGCTTCTCGCTAAGCGAGCAAAGCGTGAGCAGCCTCGGCAGCGCCTTCGCTGGCGCCGCCTCCGAAGCCAGTGACGCCTCGGTTATGTTTTTCAATCCCGCCGGCATTGTCCTCCTGGATCAAGGTGAGCTGCAACTCGGCGGCCATTTGATCGCACCGAGCGCGACCTTCTCGAATCAGGGCTCACGTTACTCGTTGCCGGGCACTCCCTTCGATGGCGCGCCGCTGCGTGGAGGCAACGGCGGTGACGCTTCAGTCTTTGCCACTCTTCCGAATTTCTATCTGACGCAGCCCGTGTTCCGGAAAGGGCGCTACGGGGATCTCTCGGTGGGCGTGGGGGTAAGCGTGCCGTTCGGTCTGCAAACGAATTACGACGCGGGTTGGGTCGGGCGTTACCAGGCATTGCGCACGAAGCTGACCACCTTCGATATTCAGCCGACTGTTGCCTACCGCCTCTTTGATCGACTCTCCCTCGGCGCCAGCCTGGACATCCAATATGCTTCCGCGCGGCTGACGCAGGCGATCGATTTCGGCTTGGCGGCGCAGCCTTTGCTCGGACCTTTTTATGCGCGCGTGCCCGCTCAATTTCGAGGCGCGACCCAGCTTGCTTACGCCAACGCCGGCTTCGTCCCCGGCGGTCGCGACGGCGTTTCCGAAGTGACCGGCGACGACTGGAGCCTCGGCTACACTTTGGGCGCGCTGTTGGAATACAAAAAGGGCGGCGAAGACGGGTTCTTCCAGGACGGCCACCTTGGCGCCAGCTTCCGCTCCGGTGTCGATCATGTTTTGGAAGGGCGCGGCGATTTTCGTCGCGTTCCCGTCATCACCGCGGCGGGAGCGCCAGCGCAGTTTCCGGTTCCGAATGCTTTTCAGGGAGTCTTCTTTGCGCAGGACGCGAGCGCGAAGCTCGATCTCCCAGAGATTGTGCACGTGAGCGTTTACCAACGTTTCGCGCAGCGTTTCGCGATCATGGGCGACGTGACTTGGACGCACTGGAGCCGGTTGCAGACGGTGCCAATCGTTTTCTCAAATCCCGGGACGCCGGCCAGCGTGCTGCAGATCAATTATGACGACGCCACCCGTTACGCCGTCGGATTCGAGTGGGCCGCAACGAAGAGGCTGACGCTGCGGACTGGTTTCGCCTACGACGAAACGCCGATCCGTAGCGAGCAATTCCGCACCCCGCGGATTCCGGATAATGATCGCTATTTTCTCTCCGCCGGCGCGCGCTGGACGGCTACGAGCTGGATGGATTTGGATGTGGGTTACGCCCACCTCTTCGTCAACGATCCCAGCACGAACCTCATTGATAACCAAGGGCACAACCTGCGCGGCACCTACGAGGCGTCGGTGGATATTTTGAGCGCCGCCGTGACACTTCGGTGGGGTGGCCCGCGCGAGACGCCTCAATTCTCGGGCAAGGACAGCGCTGTTTATCGGAAGTAGCAGGCGACGCTCGATGGCGGACGCCGGACCTCGGCTTTACGAGTTTTTCCGCTCCAGCTTGACACGTTCCACCGTGTCGATGTAGACCCGCGTCGCCGCGGGGAGCTCGTTCCAGATTCGCCATGCGATCAGTCCACCGACGAAGGCAAACGGCATTAGAAATATCGGCCACCATTGCCAGCTTTCGTGGGTGACGAGATAGCCGACCGCGACTGATTGCACGCCACTGCCGAGATAAACGAAACCGTCGACAATGCCCGAGCAGGTCGCCGTCGCTTTGCGGCCACCGAAATCCGCGGCCGCAGTTCCGGACATGAGCGAGTGCACACCGGTCACCGCCGCGACGATGAAGAGCGCCGAGATTCCAACGATGAGCGGACTCGTGAAAAGCGCCATCGCCATCACACCGGCCATCATGAACATGAACGCGGAGAAAATCGCTGCGGGCGGTCCGCGACGCGATTGGAAGAGCTTGTCGGAAATCGTTCCACCAGCGAAGCCACCGATGATGCCGAAGATGCAGAGAAGCAAGCCCCAGTTGCTGGTGAAGAACTCGGCGCCGGGCTGTTTCACATCGTGCGCGAAAATCGTGTACCACTGCATGATGCCGTTGCGGAGCACGCCCGAGGTCAGCTCCACGAAGGCGAACATGAGCATGAGCGGACTGAGGAACACCATCTTCAGCAGATCGATCGAGGTGTAATTCTCGTGCATTCGACCGTGCGAGGCGTCGTGCGTTTCCAACGGTGGAAATCCGGCGTCTTCCGGCGTGTCTTTGATCAGCCAAAGATCGAGAATCACCCAGCCACAGAGAATCGCCGCAGGAACAAAGAAGACTGCCCACGTGGCGTCGATGGTTTGATTCGAAACGAAAATCGAGCGCAGGAAGTTACCGAAAACGCTCGGCTCATTCGCGGGCCGCGCTTTCGTCATGTTGACGATCGCCTGGCCCCAATCGAAGGCGAAATAGACGCCGAATGAAATAAGCGTGCCGAAGATGGCACCGAAGACGCCGCGCTCGCGCACGTGAAACCAGTGCGCCTTGACCTTGATAATGGAGACGGCGCCATAGCTCTGGAAATACATGTTCACCGCGTAGACGACGCAGAAAATTCCAAAGAGGCGAATTTGCAGGCGATGCGTGAGGACCAGCCAGGTAATGACGCCGAGCGCCACGTTCGCCGCGGACGCACCTACGGCGGCGATGAGAATGCCGCGTTTGCCTCCGATTTTATCGACGAGCGGGCCATTGATGAGGAACGAAAACGCGTAGGTGAACGTGCCCGCGGCAAAAATCCAGCCGAACTCCTCGTTAGTCATGAGGGAGCCGAGTGAGAGGGCCGGCGCGCAGCAGTTAAGTTGCGTTGTCACACAAACGTCACAATCGGACCGCCGCCGACTCGAGAATTCTTCAGGGACGATCAGCTCGTGCGGAACTGATCGTCTTTGTCCTTGAAGAGAATGTTAAACGTCGTGAGCGAGCCGTAGCATCGCGTGATGTATTGGTGCAGATCGAATTTGTCCGCGTCGCTCAGTTTGTCGTTCGCGTTCACCTTTTGTTCGAGCACGCGCAGATTGTTCCGGATCATGACGATCTTGTGAAAGAACGTCTCCAGCGGCACCTCTTTCGGCTGAAGCGAGGTGTCGGCTGATTGCATGACCAGCGTGCCGCGTTGCCATCGCGTCGCGAGACCTTCCACAACGCCATCCGTCTTCTCCAACCCGAGCGCTTCGACGACGCTTTGCGCGGTTTCGCGGATCAGATTTTCCAGCGGAACCTGCAGCTCCGTCAACGTGGCCGTCGCTTCGGCCGAGGTGAGACCAGCGGAAGCGGGATCGAGCGTTCGCGGCGAATCGTCAAATGTGATCTCGGCGGTGTGCTGCGTGAGCGCGCGGACAACGCCGACGCCGTAGCGCGGATGCAGCACCCTCATTCCGATATGCAGGCTCTGAATTTCCAATGCCATAATTCGCGTTCAACCTCTCGGGAGCGACGGCGCGGCGCAAGATTCAAATTCCGCCCCGCTAGCTTCGCTCCGACCGCTCCGCTTTTTGAGATTGTATCCGAAGGCAACCGGCGCGCATGCTCCTTCCACATGTCCGAAGCCGAGACTCGCCCTTATCCACCGGGATTCCGTCCGCGCCGCGGCTTGAACTGGTTCATCATCGGCCTGCTTTACGCGTCGTATTACATGTGCCGGTATAATTTCCGCTTCGCCACGCCGGGGATGGTGGAGGAGTTCGGGTTCAGCACCTTCCAAATCACCGGCATGCTCAGCGCATGGTCGATCGCCTACGGCACAGGACAACTCGTTAACGGACTGCTGACCGATCGCATCGGCGGGAAAACGGCGATGCTACTCGGCGCCGGCGGCACCATCATAGTCAACCTCATCTTCGGGTTCGCATCTTTCGCCGGCACCTTCACCACCTTCGCCGCCATCTGGCTTTTCAACGGCTACGTCCAATCATTCGGCGCGCCTGGTATGATCAAGATGAACGCCGCCTGGTTCCGCCGGACCGAGCGCGGAACCTTCGCCGGCATCTTCGGCTTCATGATTCAGATGGGGCAGTTCGCGATCGGTAATCTGGCGCCGATAATTCTCGCTGGCTTCACCATCGGCGTCTGGGTCGTCGCGAAAAACGACTGGCACTATCTCTTTCGCATCCCTCCGTTCATCGTCGCCGCGGTCGCAGTACTGCTCGCCATCTTCGTCAAAAACACGCCGGAAGAAGCCGGGTATCACGGCTTGATCGAGACCGGGCCGAACGCAGGTGACACCAGCAGTCGCGCCAGCATGCGCGAATCGTTCACCACCATTTTCACGCATCCGTTGATCTGGTTTTACGCTGTCGCCTACGCTTGCACCGGCGCCGTCCGGAATAGCTCGGATCAGTTGATGATTTTGTATTTCCACGAGCAGCTAAAACTCAACATGGCGGATAAGCCCGCAGCCGTAATCTGGACCGTAAATTTGATGCCGCTCGTGGCCGTGCTCGGCTCTCTCAGCGCCGGTTTGATTTCCGATAAATTTTTCAAAGGCCACCGTTCGCCCGTGGCCATGACGCTCTATTTCGTAGAGTGCGCCGTCATTCTCGTCGCGGCAGTTGTGATCGCGATGGGAATCGTGGGACCGACGCCGCTCGGCGTCTTCGTTGGCTGTCTATTTCTCGTCCTTGTATCACTCACCGCGAATTCCACGCACGCCATCGTCGGCACCGCCGCGCCGATGGATATCGGTGGACGCAAGATGGCAGGCTTTGCTTCCGGCGTGATCGATTCGTTCCAATACTACGGCACTGCGATCGCCTTACCGTTCACCGGTTGGATGATCGATCGCCACGGGTGGGGGGTGTGGTATCCGATCATGGCCAGCTTTGGCGCGATCGGCGGCTGCTCCATGTTGCTTGTGAAACGGAAGCAAAAGCGGATGCACGCGAGTGGTGATATCCGCGCGCAATCGCGCTGAGGTAGCCGATGTAGCCACGTCCCTGTGGGACGTGCGGGATCGACGTTTCAGCGAGCTCGACGAGCTTTTCTGTTCCCCGGCCTCCTCCCGCACGTCCCACAGGGACGTGGCTACAAGAGCGTCAACTGCTCCACCCGTGGACGGAAGGCGACCGTGGAAAGTTTGGGCCGCCCTTCCATTCCCGCTCGTCGCTTCGCCACTTCGAACAAAGCTCCGATTTGTTCCGCGAAAATCCCCTCGCCCGTCTGACGTTTCCCCCACTGCGCGTCGTAAAGCCGATCGCCGCCCCGCAGGCTCCGCAGCCGCCCCAGCACCTTTTCTTTCCGCTCCGGGAAATGTTCGCTTAACCAACGCTCGAAGAGCGGCGCCACCGTCCACGGCAGCCGCAGTACCACATAGCCGGCAAACTGCGCACCCGCCTTTCCACACGCCTCCAAAATCGCCGGCACCTCGTGATCGGTGATCCCGGGAATGATCGGCGCCACCATCACTCCAACCGGAATGCCGGCCGCGCGCAGTCGTGATATCGCATCCAGCCGCGCTTGCGGTGGCGAAGTGCGCGGTTCGAGAATCTGCTGCAGTTTCCGATCGAGCGATGTGACGGAAAGATTCACCGCTACCGCGTTATGCGCCGCCAACTCACGCAGGACATCGATGTCACGCGTGACGAGCTTGTTCTTCGTCACGATGCCGACTGGGTTGCGAAACTTCGCCAGCACCTCCAGACAACGGCGCGTGATCTGCAGCCGCCGCTCGACCGGTTGATAAGGATCCGTCACGCCGCTGAGCACGACGGTCTGCGGCTCCCATTTCGGCGACGACAGCTCGGTTTCGAGCAATTCCGGCGCGTTCTCCTTCACCATGATCCGCGTCTCGAAATCCAGACCCGCCGAGAAGCCGAGATATTCATGCGTCGGCCGCGCGTAACAGTAAGCGCAGCCGTGTTCGCAACCGCGGTACGGATTCACGCTCGCGCCGAAGCCGATGTCCGGGCTGTCGTTACGCGCGATGATGCTCTTGGAGGTGTCGCGGAAGAATTGCGTCGCTGTCCGCGGCCGCTCGTCTTCGTCGCCGGGCTCCACCGGATCGATTTCGACATAAAGCTTTTCGAAACGATTCGCCGGATTGCCCGAAGCGCCGCGCGTTCGTTGCACCTCGTTGAAGTCTGATTCCGCATACGCCTGCCACGCCGCAGTGGGATTCGCGCGCTTCTTCACTCGTCATGTTCTAATGAACATGGCGGAATGTCCACCACGCATCCTTCGGTTTCCTGCCATTACGTCTACGCGTCGCGCCTTGATCATCCGCGCCGCGATGGAACAATACTACCGCTTCACGGCAACCAGGAGGGGTGGTCGAGCGGTTGATGGCTCCGGTCTTGAAAACCGGCAGGGCGAAAGTCCTCGTGGGTTCGAATCCCACCCCCTCCGCTTTTCTTGCAACTCGCAACTCCAGCGCGCGGTGTCGCATTGATCTCTGGAGACCGCGTGCCAGTCATCCTGAGCGGAGCGCAGCGGAGTCGAAGTATCTCTCCGCCGGTCTGGCGAACACCCTGCCACTTCACGCGCAGCCGAAAGAGCGACGGCGAGATCCCTCGACCGTCTCCGCGGCTCGGGATGACAGATCAAGAGTCGGATAACGACCCCAGACTAGCCCCGTGATCCCATTGGCCAAAAAAAACATTCTCCTAAGTTTTCCGCTTCCCATCTGTCTAAGCTCTTGTGGAGCTGATGCTGAAACCGCCCGCAGAACCCGACATCCAGGAACTCCTCCAGCGTTTCGAGATTCCGCTGCTGCATTACGCCACCCGCATCCTCGGCGATCGCGACCGCGCCCGCGACGTCGTCCAGGAAACCTTCGTCGAACTCCAACGCGCCCCGCGCGACCAGACCGACCTCGCCCCGGCGAAATGGCTCTTCACCGTTTGCCGCAATCGCGCCCTGAACGTTTGCCGAAAGGAAAAACGCATGACCTACCTCGACGAAGAATTGCTCGAAAAACGCGAAGGCCTCGAGCCCGCGCCCTTCGAGCAGCTCGAGCAAAAAGAAGCCACCGGTTTTCTCCTCCGCATCGTCGCCACGCTCCCGCCGCGGCAGCAGGAAGTCATCCAGCTCAAATTTCAAAACGACCTCAGCTACCAGGAGATCAGCGAGATCACGAAACTCTCCGTCAGCAACGTCGGCGTGCTCCTGCACACCGCCTTGAAAACTCTCCGCCAGCGTTACGCCGGCGCCTCGCGCGATTTCCTCCCCTTCACTCCCCGCACCACATGAAAATCAATCTCGATGATCCCAACCTAACCGCCCACGCCCTGGGCGAACTTTCCGGCGACCTCCGCGCCGAGATAGAAAAAGCCGTCCTCGCTTCCGCCGAAGCACAGGTCTTCGTGCAGGAAACACGTCAGCTCGCCACGCTCCTGGAAACAGAATTCGCCGCCGAGTTGGAACAAGCCGCGCGCAAGCCGTTAAACATTCTCCCACTCTCCGCGCCACGCAGTTTCTGGTCGGACAACCGCTGGGCCTCGATAGGTCTAGCCGCTGTGTTGGC
>JBDUAH010000080.1:0-9201 GCA_040004745.1 Chthoniobacterales bacterium
GGAAGATGAGTGGTTGCGTCTGGCAAAGCGCGCTTTTATTCTAGCGCCCTGATGCGCCTGATCGTCCGATTTTTCATTCGTGCCTATCAAGTGACGATCTCGCCTGCGCTCTCCTGGCTCGGTGGACCGGGTAGCGGTTGCCGTTTTCAGCCGACCTGTTCACAATACTTTCTCGAGGCAGTGGAGAGTCACGGGACGCTGCGTGGAAGCTGGCTTGGATTAAAGCGTCTGGCGCGTTGCCAGCCGTGGGGAGGCCAGGGTCACGACCCGGTGCCACCAGTGCATTCTCACCATTTGATTTGTGAATAGTCCGTCGGGACACGCGTATGGACCGACAAGCATGGATTGCCGTTACCCTGTGTGTCTTGGGGCTTGTGGGCTGGCAGGTTTACATGATGCGGACCGCGCCGCGTGTTCCCACGCCAGCAGTCGCCAGCGCGAGCGCTTCTCCCACGCCTGAGGCGGCCAGCCCGGCGGCCGTAGCCACTCCCGTCGGACCTCCGACGTCCACGTCCGCACCCTCCGCAACTGTCGCCGCAGAGCCGACACCGGCCGCTTACGAAGAGCGGGTGGAAGTGCTGGCGAACCCTGATCTCGAGCTTCGCCTAACGAATAAAGGCGGAGGCATTCGAGAAGCCCGTCTGCTGCATCACGCCGGCGAAGGCGGCAAGGGCGAAGTGGTTTTGAACACGGCGGATTTACTGCCCATCGGTGCGCTGGTCGAGCAACCGTCCACGTCGGCGATGCCCGAGTTCACGTTCACCCGGGAAGCGGACGGCAGCGTGGTCGGCGAGCGTAAGACGCCGGAAGGCGTGACGGTGCGGAAGCGCTTTTCGTTCCCGACCGCAACCGGTCCGAAAGACAATTACGTCCTCGAGATGCAGGTCGATTTCCGAAACGACGGCGCGCAGCCTTATACGAATCCCGGATACTTCGTCGCCCTCGGCTCGACCATCCCGATTCATCCGAGCGACCTGCCAAATTACACGCGTGTCGTATGGTTTCTCGACGGGAAACCGAAAGCCAAGGACGTAAACTGGTTCGCGGCGCAGAAATATCCGGTGCTCGGAATCGAGCGAAGAGCAGAGCAAAAAGTTTTCCAGGAGAAGGTGAACGGCGCGTCGTGGGGTGCGATGAGCAACCAGTTCTTCGCCACCATCGTGACGCCGCTGAACGGGCCAGCCACCGAGATTTGGGCGCGCCCGTTTGAAGTGCCGCATCCGAATTCACCGCCTCTGCGCGGAATGGAAGGCGCGATGGGCATGCCCGGGTTTGTCCTCCAACCGGGAGAAACTAACACGCAGCGCTTCCAGATTTACGCCGGGCCGAAGATTTACGCGCAGTTGGCAAAATTCGAGCACGGCGAAGCTGCGATCATGGACTTCGGGATGTTCAAGATCGTCTGCCAGGCGTTGCTGAATTTCATGAATTTGCTGCACCGCTTCGTGGGCAACTACGGGGTGGCGATCGTGCTCATGACCGTCTGCGTGAAAGCCGTCCTTTGGCCGCTGCAAAGCAAGGCTAACAAGTCGATGCGCAAGATGTCCGCCCTTTCGCCGAAGATGCAGGCGCTGAAGGAAAAGTATAAGGACGACCCGACGAAGATGAACACGGAGGTCATGAAGCTCTACAAAGAGCACGGCGTGAATCCAGTCGGCGGGTGTCTGCCCATGTTGATCCAATTTCCGATCTTCATCGGCCTCTTCACCATGCTCCGGCAGGTCGCGGAACTTCGGAACGAGTCCTTCCTCTGGGTGAAGGATCTCTCTCAACCCGACACGCTTTTCACCATTCCCGGTCTTGGGTTTATTCCCGTGCTCGGCACTCCTGCGGGTCTCACGGTCAACCTGCTCCCGATTCTCATGGGAGCGACGCAATTCTGGCTCATGCGCATGACGCCGAACACCGGCGACGCCATGCAACGGCGCGTGATGATGTTCATGCCGCTGATTTTTTTAGTTTTCTGCTACAATTTCGCCGCGGCGCTGGCATTGTATTACACGACGCAAAACCTGCTCTCGATTCTACAGTACTGGTATAATCAGAAGCAGCCCGCTCCGGTGTTGACGCCCGTTGTGCCGGAGCGAAAGCGTTCGGGAAAGGGAAAAAAATGACGCCGAAAGAACTACTCGATACGATCCTCGGCTACCTCGGTTTCGTGGTGCAAATCGAGGAAACAAAGAGCGAAGGCGGGAATCTGACGCTGCAGATTTACACCGAGGAAAGCACGCGTCTCATCGGCCACGAAGGCGAGACGCTGGAAGCGATTCAGTTCCTGCTCAACCGGCTCATCCAGGCGAAAGATCGCGATGCGGAGAAGGTGATCGTCGATTGCGAAATGTATCGCTCGATGCGCGAGGATCGAATCGTGCAAAGGGTGCGCGAGCTAGCGGAGCGGGTGCGCATCAGTGGACGTTCGCTCCAGCTTGAGCCGATGAATTCCTATGAGCGTCGGATCGTGCACAATGCCTTCAAAGACGACCCTGACGTGGCGACCTGGAGTCCGAATGATTCCGCGCGGATCAAACAGATCACGCTTTTGAAGCGGCGACCGAAGCAAGAAGCGGCGGCGCAGTAGCGCGGCGGAGAGGTCACTCACGCCTCGAAATGTGTCATTGGTTTCCCACGACGCCTCGACGCAGCTACAGCGCGCCTCTCACTGAGGGCGTTGAAATCCATCCAGCGCTTGTAGCCACGTCGCTGTGTCGACGTGCCGGCGCGTGGCTAATAGCGAATGCTCACGATCTCTCCCTGGTAAGCCCACTCCTCCGGTTCACGGCACAATCCGGCTCGCACCGGATTCATCCGCACATAATCCCATTTCTCCGAATAGCTGTCCGCACTGCGCAGAACGTGATCGAAGAATCCCTCCTGCCAGTGCGGCTTTTGAACACCGAGACGCAGCAATTTCTTCCCAAGAACCGTCCGTAGCATCTGAATCCACCGGCCCAGCGTCGTGCCCTCGGGAGGCAGGGCCACAAAGAGATGAACATGATCCGGCATAATCACATACCGGCCGACCGCGATGTCATGTTCTTCGGCACGAAAGCAGTAAGCGCGGAAATACTCATGAATTTCTGGACGCGCGAGAATCGGCAGGCGTTTGTAAGAATTCAACGTGACGAAATAGAAAGAGCGCAGCGATGAGAAGAGACGTTCCAGTCTTGGCGGGCGTTTTGGGAACTTGGGCGGCATCGTTGTCCTGATGAAAGCACAAACGCCTCGACGCAGCGACGCGGCTACAGCGTTTGCTCCACGTCCAGCGCGAATTTTGTGACTCCGCGCTGTAGCCACGTCGCTGCGTCGACGTCTCGGGCTGGTCAAACCTGCGGCGTGCTCCTTCCTACCCGCCAAACCGAAACACAATCTTCCCGCTGCGCTTGTTTTGCATGGCGTGGCTGATCGCGGCCTGGACTTCGTCTAACGAGTAGATCGCGTCCACTTTCGTCCGGAGCAATCCGCGCTGCGCCATCTGGAAGAGCGGCGCGAAAGTCTCCGCGCGTTCCTCGGCCGTGGCCGCATCATACCATTTGTTCACCCAGAAGCCGGTGAACTTCAAATTTTTGAAAATAAGCATGCCATTCGGTATCGTGAGCGGCTGCAAACTCATCGCGCCATACGTGACCATGGTTCCGTCCGCGGCCAAGACTTTCGCCATCCGCAACGCGCTCGCGCCGCTGACCGCATTGAGCGCGAGACGAATGGCGGCGCCGCCCGTTTCTTCCGTCACCTGCTCGCGCAACTGATCGTTATCCACCAAGACCACATCCGCTCCGTCTGCGCGCAGTTCATCCTCCAATCCGGCCCGGCGCACGACATTCACGCTCTTGTATCCGAGCTCGCGACCGATTTGTATTGCCGCTCTGCCCGCAGCAGAATTAGCCGCGTTTTGGATAAACCAATCGCCGCGCTGCAGCGGAACGAAATCATGCAACATCCGCCAGGCCGTAATGGGATTGACCTTTAACATCGCCGCCTGCACCGGCTCAATTCCATCGGGCACGATCACGAGCTTCTCGGCTTTGACCGCGCAGGCCTCGCGCCAGGTTCCGAGATTGTGCGGAACGATCACCGCGTCTCCCACTTTCACCTCGCGCACGGCGCTCCCGATCTCGGCCACAATGCCCGCGCCTTCCATTCCAGGAGTCGCCGGCAACGTGGGACGGATCGGATATCTTCCTTCGATGGAATTGATGTCTGCCGGGTTCAGCGGCGCCGCCTGCATCCGCACGACCGCTTCATCGGCCGCCGGTGTCGGCCAGGGTTGATCGACCACGCGCAGCACTTCCGCTGGATTTCCGTGCGCTTCGTAAACCACGGCGCGTATAGTCTCGCTCATCGAATGTCTCCCCTCGCTCAGACTACATCGAACGATTCGGCGGGCAATTTGCAAAGCGGCGCGCGGGTGGCCTTGCTCGGGATGGCGATCAATGGCGTGCTCGCGGCCGCAAAAATCTTCGCCGGCGTGTTGGGCAATTCCTATGTCCTGATCGCGGACGGCATCGAATCCGCGCTCGATATCGGAGGCTCGATCGTGATCTGGGGCGGGCTCAAGTTCGCCGCGCGCCCGCCGGATGCGACCCATCCTTACGGGCACGGCAAAGGGGAGCCGGTGGCGGCAGCGATTGTGTCGTTTGGTGTGATGGCCGCGGCCTTCCTGCTCGCGATCCAGAGCGTGCGCGAGATCTTCATGCCGCATCACGCGCCGGCACCGTTCACGCTCGTCGTCCTGGTGGTGGTCGTGATCGTGAAGGAGATGCTCTATCGTTTCGTCATCCGGATCGGGCGGAACGTCGAGAGCACGGCGGTGCAAACGGACGCGTGGCATCACCGTTTCGATGCGCTGACCTCGGTCGCCGCGTTCATCGGGATCTCGATCGCGTTGATCGGTGGCGAAGGCTGGGAAAGCGCGGATGATTGGTCGGCTCTTTTCGCGTGTGTCTTCATCGCGACGAACGGCTACCGAATGCTTTCGCCGGCGCTGCACGAAATTCTCGATACCGCGCCGCGCGGCGACATGTGCGAGAAGATTCGGCAATCGGCCTGCGCAGTGCCGGGCGTTTACGAGGTCGAGAAATGTTTGGTGCGAAAGATGGGGCTGAATTTCTACGTGGATCTGCACGTGAAAGTGGATGGCACGATCTCAGTGCGCTCCGGGCACGACATCGCGCACCAAGTAAAGAACGCAATCCGCGCCACAGAATCACGAATCTCCGATGTGCTCGTACACGTGGAGCCCGCAGACCGCAGCTAGGGCTCGACCGGCACGCGCTCGATGACGGAGGCGAGCGCGAGGGTCAACGACTCGCGAGCCCCATCGATCGCACGTGCGAAAGAAATGAAGCGCCCAATCGATGTCGGACGTAACAGCAGATGCGCGAAGAGCGGGAAGAATGGAGTGCGCTGCCGCTCGACATCGAACAAGAGGTGAGGAGGCGCGGGGAACGGATGAGCTGGCGTGTCGGTGATGACGCGGAGCGAAAGCAGCTGCACGTTCGCGGTCGAGCAGGCGGCGGCGATGAATTCGGTTTCCATATCGACCGCGTCCACGCCTTCGCGAGCCAACGCTTGTCGTTCGTTAGGCGAATCGACCATGGCTGAGGCGGTGGCCAGCCTTCCGGGTCGGTAGTCCTCGGCGAATTTGGGACCCAGTTGGTTGGTCGAGTAATTCTCCGCGGCAATTACCTCACCGAGCTTCCAATTTTCGTTCAGCGCTCCCGCGAAGCCGGAGCTGATCAGAAGCTGCGGCGATTGCTCCTGTAAAAAATGCGCAAGGCGAGGCCGCGTTGTTTTTTCTCCGACGCCGGTATGCAGGATGCAAATCGCACGGCCGTGAAGGGTCCCGGAGATGGTATGCGGGCCAGCAGCCTCTCGCGCTGGTTGTTCGAGAAGGCGAAGAAAGGCGGAGCTTTCTGACGGCAACGCGAACGTGACCGCGATCATGGCGCCGCTTGGGCGATGCGCACCTGCACGATGGACCTCTGGTTAGGATCGATCGGCGCTGCGGTGGCCAGAGCAGCGGCTGGAGGAGGCGAAATCGTGGCACTGGTATTCACGGCGAGTCGAAATTCCGCTTCGCGCGAAGAGGGAACGTCCGCCAGCACCATCATCATGTCTTCGTTAGGCAGACCTTTCTGCGCTTCCCCTCCCATCGCGACCGCCGCCGCCATGACACGACTAGCCACATTTTCCCATTCCGCGCGCGGAGCCGTGATTTTGATATCCGCCGGAACAAAAGTGGGAACCGGCAGCGCCTTCTCCGCGGCGGCGCCAATGGAACTCGCAATCTGCCCCCGGACCGCTTCTTCACCGCTCCGAGCGGCGGGAGATTTCTTGTTCTTGAAGGCGATGAAGGAAAGCCCGCCAATCACGTTCGCAAAAACCAGCGCGATCGCCACGATGGCGATCCGCCGCCCGAGCCGGCCGCCGCGTTCGGGGTCCTCGGGGACGATGATTTCCCGGCTCACTCCGCCGCCGCGATGAATCTCGCGAGCGACATTGAATTCCCGTCGCAAATGCTCGTCGGACATGAGTTTTTCTTCCAACTGCTCACGCTCCGACGGCGGGAGTTTGCCGTCGAGATAGTCGAAGAGTTTGTCGGGATTCATAGCCGCAGGAATCGTTACGTCTGGCGTGCCGGTATGCAACTAACGAGGCGGGACTGTTCCGACCATGGCAGTCCCGGGGTTCCAAAGATTCGAGATTGCCGAGTTTGGATGCGTCCAGTTTGCTCTTCAAGTCCGTAGAAATAGATTAGACCTTCGTGGATGAAAACGGCACCACTTCTGCACCTGCTTGGCGCGTCTGGCTCAAAAGAGTCGGGATTGCGTTCGGCATCGTCGTGCTCCTGCTGATCGTTTTTCACCGTCCAATTCTGCAAACCGTCGCTCGCCGCGCGGCGATTTATTTCGCGGCGAAACAAAACCTCAAGCTGGATCTTCGGGTGGAAGGTTCGGTTCTGGGTGGGATAACTCTGCGCAATGTGCGCGCCGTGGCCACAGGGCCGTCGGCTTTGCAGTCGGGTGACGCGGATCTTGTGCGGGTGGATTACAGTTTGTGGGGTTACCTGCACGGTGGATTGGCGAAGCTCCTGCAGGACATCGAGGTGCGGAACGCGACGATCGTAGTGGATCCGGAAAAAGCACCGCCGGCCGCCAAAGTGGTGCAGGAGAAAAAGATCACGTTGCCGGCGTTTTTTCCCGATCGTCTCACGCTGGCGGACGTAAACGTGCGGGTAAAATCGAAGCCGGAAGACCTCGTCCTGGAACACCTTTATCTGGACCTGAATCCGAAGACGCAGGGCGAACTGCGAATTGCGAAACTCCAGCTCACAAATGGAAGAACTTGGAAGACGGTGACCGCGCAGACGACCTACCAGAATCATGACCTATTCCTGCGGAACCTTATTCTCGACGACCAAACGCACCTGGACGTGGTTAATCTGGACGCATCCAAAATTGGATCCGGTCAGCTGGATGTCTCGGTGAAAGGAACGTTCGCCGGCGCGAAACTCGACGGGACGGTTTCGTTAGGCGAAGCGAAGAAATCGCTGGGGACGAAGATCGATTTCAAAGTGGACGACACCTCGATTGAGGCAGTCACGCAATATTTCCAACCCGCGAAGCTGGAGGAGGGGAGGATCAAGGCCCCGAAGTTGGATGCGGAACATGCGAAGCCTTCGGAATTGCGCGGCAAGGTGCAGCATCTCGCGATCGTGGGCGAGGGACGACTGGATACGCCGAATTCCTGGAATGGCTCGATCAAAGGTGAGTTCAAGGATCTCGGCGCAGGCGGAATCGTCTTCGATAACGTCTCGTTAGACGTGAAGGCTGTGGACGGGCGCGCGGAGGTGAAGAATCTTGTGCTGACCCGCGGCGAGAACAAAATCACGGTGGAAGGCTCGGCTGATTTGCCGGCGCGCACGGAAGAGTTCGGTCGCGTGCCGGCTTCGTTTAAACTGCGCGCCAGTGTGCCGGAGCTTGGCTCGCTCACGGCGGGAATGGCGCAGCCGATCACTGGTCCGGCGGAAGTGAACGGCCAGATCACCGTGCGCGATTCAATCATCAATATCGATCTCGCCGCGGTGGCTGGTCCGGTGAATTTCGGGACAGGCTCGGTGGAACACGCAGTCGTTAAACTTCAGGCCGAGAAAAAAATGCCGCCTCCGATGCCGGATGAGGAAGATGTCGGGGGCGAGACGATCCCGCCGCCGTACTACTCGAATCTCACGAGCCAAATCGGACTGGAAATCAGCGCGGTTCGGTTTGGCGATTACGCGGTGGATTCGTTGACGGCAAAGGTCCAGACAAAAGAGAAAAACGTGACGCTGGAGCAAATGCTGGCGGTGCGTGGCGAGAACCGGTTTACGGCGCAAGCTCGCTACGAGCTGCCGCTCGACTTTGGCACGGCGCTTTCTCAGCCCGGGAGAATCGAGGGGCATCTCGCGGCGCCTCAGGTGAGTGATTTCTGGATTGCCGACGCGGAGAAGCCCGTGACCGGTGCGGTGGATTTGGATTTCCAAACCGATCTCGGTCAGAAGCTGGCGGGCGGTTCTTTTAAACTCTCCGGGACCAATCTTTCCGCGCAAAAACTGACGGTGCCGCAGATCAACGCGGAGGGAACGATTGCGGACAACGTCGTTCATTTAAAGGATCTGACCGCGCAGTTGAATGAGAGCGATTTCGTTCGCGCGAGTGGCCAGGCTTCGCTCGATGAGCCGCACGCCTATGCGGGCAAGCTGGAGATGAAGGTGGCGAAGCTGGAGGCGTTTGAGCCGGTGCTGCGCGCGATGGATAACAAGAGTGAACTGGCCGGTTCGCTGGCTGTGAATTGGGAAGGCAATGGCGCGCTGACCGGTTTCAAGAACACGGGCGATTTAAAACTGAAGCTGGAAAACGGCCGCTACGGCGATCTGAAAAAACTCGAGGCGACGGTGGATGCGAACTACACCCCGCAGGAGTTGAACGTCCCGATTGTTTATCTTTCCAGCGACAAGATGATGGTCCAGGCCATCATGCAGGCGAAGGATCGCACGCTTGAGGTCACGCGACTGCAGGTCGATCAAGGCGAGGCGAAGTACGCGTCCGGTTATGTCTCGATCCCGTTCGTTTGGGCAAATCTAGGCACGGAGAAGCCGCTCTTCCCGAGTGATGGCAAGGTGCTGGTCAATTTCCAGACGGAAAATCTGGATATCGAGAAACT
>JBDUAH010000327.1:0-2744 GCA_040004745.1 Chthoniobacterales bacterium
GCCCCAAGGGCGCGAGCGACAAGCAGAAAATCATCATCGAAAAAGGCGAAGCCAATATCCCGGTCGACGATTCCTTCTTCGCCTTCCCGTCACCCACCGCGAAATAATCAGCCACACTTTTACTATGCGTTTTCTTCTTCTACCTCTCTTCGCTTCTCTCAGTCTCGCGGGCGCGGCTTCCGGTCAGCAAACTCCTTATAGCTCCTCGACCGTCTCAGGTCTCGGCGCACGGAACATCGGCTCTGCCACCATGAGCGGCCGCATCTCCACCATCGCCGCCGAACGAGAACCTTCCGGCAAACTCACCATCTTCATCGGCGCGGCCAGCGGCGGCGTCTGGAAATCGGAAGATAGCGGAACTACTTTCCGGCCAGTCTTCGACGAGCAACCCGTGCAGTCGATCGGCGCGCTCGCGATCGATCCGAAGAACTCCAAGAACATTTGGGCGGGCACCGGAGAACCCTGGACCAGAAATAGTGTTTCGATTGGCGACGGTATTTATAAATCGACGGACGGTGGCGAGACCTGGGATAAATCGGGGTTGCCTAATTCGGAACGGATTTCCCAGATCATGGTCAGCCCGAAAAGCAGTGACACGGTCTTTGCGGCCGTGCCCGGCGCGCTCTGGAGCGACTCCCCCGATCGCGGTCTCTACAAGACCACCGACGGCGGTAAGACTTGGAACCTGATCCTCAAGGGTCCGAATCTTTCCACCGGTGCTTCCACCATCGCGATGGATCCCACCAACCCGAACGTGATCTTTGCCGGTCTCTGGGATTTCCGGCGCAAAGGCTGGACCTTCCGCTCCGGCGGCGACGGTCCGGACGCGGCCTCCGGCAGCGGGCTTTTCCGCACGAGCGACGGCGGAGCCACTTGGAACGAAATCACCCCGGAGAACAGCAAAGGTTTTCCGAAGAAGCCTTACGGTCGGCTCGCGGTCGCCATCGCCCCTTCGAATCCGAAGAGAGTCTATTGTTTTGTGGAATCCACCAATAGCGCGCTCTTCGTCTCCGACGACGGTGGGCAGACTTGGGGCCAGCGGGATAAGAGCAACTGGATGGTCTGGCGTCCCTTCTATTTCGCGAATCTCGTGGTCGACCCGAAGAATCCCGACCGCGTCTTTAAGACTGATGGCGCGCTGATTCTGAGCTCGGATGGCGGGAAAAGCTTCGCCACGGTAGGCGGTTTTAATGGCGCGCACGGCGACGTCCACGCGGTCTGGATCGATCCAACGAATCCGCAGACGGTCCTGAGCGGTGATGATGGCGGCCTTTGGTATGCCTACGATGGCGGGAACAAATGGTGGAAGGCGAACAATCTTCCGATCTCCCAGTTCTATCACGTGAGCGTGGACGACGCCGATCCTTATCAGGTCTACGGCGGTTTGCAGGATAACAGTTGCTGGGTTGGACAATCCTCCTACCCCGGCGGCATCACCAACGCACAATGGGAAAACATCCTCGGGGGCGACGGGTTCTGTACCTTCGTCGACCCGGCGGACCCCGACTATGTCTATGGTGAATATCAGGGTGGCACCGTGAGTCGGATTAACCGTCACACGCTCGAAGCGCGCACGATTCAGCCGAAGCCGAACTACAAGGAAAAGCTCCGCTTCAACTGGAATACCCCGCTGGTTTCTTCGCCTAACGAGAAAGGAACCATTTACATCGGCGCGCAGTTTCTTTTCCGCTCCCGCGACCATGGTCAATCTTGGGATCGGATCTCGCCCGACCTGACCACGAACGACCCTGAGAAACAGAAACAGGAGCAATCTGGCGGTGTCACCATCGATAACTCCGCGGCGGAGATGTATACTACGATTTACACGATCAGCGAGTCGCCCAAGGACAAGAACACTATCTGGGCCGGCACCGACGACGGCAATCTGCAGGTCACCCGCGACGGGGGCCAAAACTGGACCAACGTGGTCGCCAACATTCCTAACCTCGCGAAGAACTCTTGGGTCAGCTGGGTGCAGGCGAGTAACTTCGAGCCGGGGACCGCTTACGCGGCTTTTGATCGACACACCTTTGGTGACATGGCGCCTTATCTCTACCGCACCACGGATTACGGCCAGACCTGGACTCCGCTGGTCACTTCTGCCGACGCCAAAGGCATCCGCGGTTACGCCCATGTGATCAAGGAAGACCTCCAAGAGAAGAACCTTCTTTTCCTCGGAACAGAGTTTGGCCTCTATATCTCGATCGATGGCGGCCAGGCCTGGGCCCAATTCAAGGGGAGCCATTTCCCCAACGTGCCGGTGGATGATCTGGCGATTCAGACGCGGACGAATGACCTGGTTCTGGGAACGCACGGCCGGGGCATCTGGATCATCGACGACATCACGCCGCTGCGTTCGCTTACTCCCGACCTGATCTCGGCGGATGCGAGTTTCGTGAGCTCCCGCCTGGTGCAGCAGCGGATCCAGTCTAATGGCGGCTGGGCCAGCGGGGCCGCGGTCTTTGTGGGCGATAACCCGCCCGACGCCGCAGTCATCACCTACTATCAGAAGTCGCGGCATCTCTTTGGGAAGTTGAAGATCGAAGTGCTTGATCCGGCCGGCAAGGTGATCGACACGCTGCCCGCAAGCAAAAGGCCCGGCTTGAACCGAGTCACCTGGAGCATGCATACCAAGCCGCCCCGGGTGCCCCCGGCTGCACAACTCGCCTTCGCCGGCACCCAAGGTCCTCGCTATCTCCCGGGCACTTACACTGTCCGCATGACCAAGGATGGCAAACCTTACG
>JBDUAH010000328.1:0-2743 GCA_040004745.1 Chthoniobacterales bacterium
AGCCGGACCGGTTTCGAGAAACTGAAGAAATGCACCTCGTGGCCGCGCCGCGCCAGCTCCGAGCCGAGCGCGGTGGCGAGGATTCCGCTGCCGCCGATAAGCGGATAGCAAGTGATGCCGATCTTGAGCATTGCGGCCTAGAAGAGGCGGACGGAAGGCGGTAGATCACCCAAGGTCGCGAAAAGAAAATCGTCGGTCGGGAAAAGCGCCTGCGCATATTCGACGCCGGCTTCCAAGCCTAACAAGCGAGCGCGTGCGGTCTGCAGCTCAATGTAATTGCGCGTGCGCAACTGCGTCTGGTGACACTCCATCAACTGCACCCAGCGGTCGAACTGCGCACTGATATCGACCCGCAAGATCGGCCCCGTGCGCGGCGGCTCGGCGGAAGGGGTGACCGCATAGGCGAGGCAGTGTGAAACGGAATGCGGCGGGAGATCGCGCAATTCCTCGATCCCGCCGTAGCGGGCAAGGCGCGCCGCCATTTCGGAAAGCTGGCCGACGGCGAAGTGGTCGGGGTGCTGATTCGTCGTCCGCGTCGGCACGAGAAGGATGGTCGGCTGCAGTTTCCGAATGCGACGGGTCAGAGCGATGGCGTTCGCACGCGAGGCTTCCACCCGGCCATCACCGCCCATCTCCAGAAATTCGATGGAGGCTCCGAGGACTTTGGCCGCCGCGCGAGCTTCCGCTTCGCGCTCATCCGGCGTGCCGTTACTGGCCGACTCACCGCGCGAGCAGACGCAAAGCGAGATCGCTCGACCGCGCGCCGCCTCCGTCAAAAGCACGCCACCGCAGCCGAACTCAATGTCATCGGGATGCGCGCCGATCGCTAAAATGCGGGGTGGCGGCGGAACGTTGGACTCCATGCGGGGCGAACATCGCGCCGGAAAACAGCTTGTCTATTTTCTGCCAGCGCGTCCGGGTGGTTAGTCTGCGAGCAACTGGTTGCTGTAGCGCGAATCAAAAGAAACATCTTCGCCCAGCCAGGGCGGCGGCTGGAACGCACGCGCTTCCTCTTCATTTTCGAACTCCACTTCGGCCACGATCAAGCCCTCGTGCCGTTCGTGGTAAACATCGATCTCCACCACCAGTTCAACGAGCGGAACATTATACCGCGTCTTGCGCAGCCGCCGGTCCGCCGTCCCCGGCCAGAGCACCGCGAACTGCTCCGGCGTGAGCGTGATCTCGCGCTCCTCGCGCGAAAGTTCCTCGTTGCGTTTGTAGGTTAACGAGAGCTTTTCGCCCGCTTTTCGCAGCCGCACCTGGGCGCGATCGGGCTCGATTGCGAGGTAACCTTGTTCGATCTCAACGTGCGCGAAATCCTCCAGCTTTTCGGGTAATTCCCGCACCAGAAATTTCCGCTCGATCTCGCGATGCTCGGGCATGCGCCAACGTTCGCGTTTCCCGGAACCCGCGCAAACTCTCCGTCTCTAATGGGCGTCCGGCGCGCGTTCCTGCCGGCGTTCTTCGCGCCGTTTCTCACGACGTTCTTCGCGCCTTTGGCGATGATGCTCGTGCCGCTGTTTGAGGTCCTCCAGCTTCGCTTGTTGTTCTGGCGTGAGAAGCGCGGCCATCTCACGATGCGAATCTTCCATCACTTGTTCGACCCGTTCCCCAGTCTCGGCCCGGATCACTTGGAGACGCTGCGCCGTCTTGTTCAAAATGGGATCGACGAGCGCCATCTGCTCCGGTGTGAGATCCAGTTGGTGCTGAATTCGTTCTCGCATCCGGTCGCCCATCATCTGCCCGTGCCGTTCGTCGAAGGCCCGCCGCGCATACCAGACACCGCCGAAAAGACCCGTGGCGGCTCCGGCGAAAAACGCCAGCGTCAGACCGAGGACGATTTGCCATTGCAGGTTGCGCATCATTGGAAGAAATCAGCGTCGATCGCGGTATCGGCGATCGCGTAAGCGTTCGAGAGCGGCTCGGTCGCGTCCTCGTTCTGGCTCATTTGCCAATAGGCTGCGCTGCTGGCAAAAGCCGTCACCATCACGGCGGCCAAAGCCATCCGGTGCAGGAAAGTATTTAACTGCCGACTCTCGCGTCCTTCGGCCGAGCGTTTCTCTTTCGCGAGGGCGACGATCCGGGTGTCGAAGCCAAATGGCATTTCGGTCGACGCGTTATCCGGCACGCGCGCCGCATTCGCCAATAAGCGATTCAATTCACGATCAAGCTTCGCCATGGTTCTCCCTTTCCGATATCCGTCCCAACTGCTGCTTCAGCTTCTGGCGCGCACGAAAGGCGCGCACTTTGACCAGCGGCTTGCTCCAGCCGGTGAGCTGGCCGATTTCTTCGATCGATTTCTGCTGCAAATGAAGCAGGTCAATCACGAGACGCTCCGCCGGCTTGAGCATTCCGAGAAGATGCGTGACCAGGTCGCGCGAAGCCAGTTTCTCATCGGCGCCGGTCTCTTCCGTGGTCGCCGCCAGATTATCGACCGCCGCTTCCTGCTCCTCGCTCAAATCGGCGCGCCGTAGCTCCGGCCGCGCTTTCTCCGCCGCGATCGCGTTCAGGCAGGTATTGATCGCGACCCGCGAGAGCCAGTGCTCGAGCGGGACCGCGCCGGAATACTGCGGCAGTTTTTGAAACATCTTAATAAAAATTATCTGGCAAAGGTCTTCTTCAGCAGCACGAGCGGGACGATGGGCACGGACCAATTTGAGCACGAACGGATAGAGATGCCGCACCAGCGCGCGCGCCGCCTCGTCGTCATCCCGCAAGGCCGCTGCCACCAGCGCGGACACAT
>JBDUAH010000081.1:0-8997 GCA_040004745.1 Chthoniobacterales bacterium
CCTCGATGCTGAAGCATTATGAAGAGCACGCGCCGCTAAAACGGAGCTGCTCGGCCGCGGAGCTGGGGAAGACCGGCGTGTTTCTCGCCAGCGACGGCGCGGGCGCGATCACGGGGCAGGTGCTTTACGTGGATGGCGGCTATCAGATCATGGGAATGTGAATATCGCGGCTCAGCTCCGTGATTTGTTAGGCGGCTCCCTTGTCGCGGATGATGAGGAGACGCTCGCCGCGCATGGTGGCGACAAGTGGTTCGCTGCGCACTTGCCGGAAGTGGTCGTCTTTGCGGAGACGACCGAGCACGTCAGCGCGCTGCTGCGGTTTGCGTCGGAGCAAAAGACTCCTGTGACGGCTCGCGGCGCAGGCTACGGATACGTGGGTGGCTGCGTGCCGATGCGGGGCGGGATCGCGCTCTCGCTCGCGCGGATGAATCGGATCAAGGAGATCAGCTTTGCCGATGCGGTCGCGATCGTGGAGCCGGGGGTGATCACGGGCGAACTGCAGACGCAGGCGAAAGCGCAGAAGTTATTCTATCCGCCTGATCCGGCGAGCCTGGCGCATTGCAGCATGGGCGGGAATGTGGCCACGAATGCGGGCGGCCCGCGCTGCCTGAAGTACGGCGTGACGCGCAATTACGTCATCGGTTTGGAAGTGGTGCTCGCGAGCGGGGAAGTGCTGCGCACCGGCGGCCGGGTGCACAAAAACAAGACCGGCTTCGATCTCATCGGCATCTTTGTTGGCTCGGAGGGGATGCTCGGGGTCGTGACGGAGATCACGGTCAAGCTGCTGCCGTTGCCGCCGGCGCGCGCGACGCTGTCGGCTTCGTTCGAAAAGATGTCGACTGCCGCCGCAGCGGTGCAGGAGATTTTTGCGCAAGGATTTCTCCCTTCGTCGCTGGAGATCGCGGATCATTTCACGCTCGAGGCGGCGCGGCGCGATCTCGGAGCGGATATCGTGGCGCCGGGGAATGCGCATTTGCTGGTCGATCTGGATGGGCAGCCAGAGACGGTAGAATTAGAAATGGCCAAGCTGCGCGAACTGGTGGCCGCGAAAAAGCCCAACGCCATCGCGGTGGCCACGGTGGAGGAAGATTCAGAAAGATTATGGTCGCTCCGACGCGGGTTCAGCAATTCCCTCCGCGCCACTGGTCTAACGAAACTAAACGAGGACATCGTGGTGCCGCGTGGCCGACTCGTCGATCTGGTGGAATTCGCCGAAGCGCTGCAGCACAAACACGGCTTTCCGGTGGCGGCGTTCGGCCACGCCGGCGACGGAAATATTCACGTCAACATCATGGCCGACCACTACAATCGTGACTCCGATGTGCGCGACAGAGTGGAAGTGGCGCTGGACGAACTCTTCGCGCAAGTGCTCGCATGGGGCGGCGTGATCACCGGTGAACACGGCATTGGCTTGGCCAAAAAACGCTGGTGGCCGGAGGCGACGAGCGAGGTCGTGCGTGATCTGCATCGCCGCTTCAAACACGCGCTCGACCCGAACGGGATTTTGAATCCCGGGAAATTCGTTGAGTAGAGAGTCACTCCCTAACGAACGGAAGGGAGAACAAATTCCGCGCGAATTGCGCGGTGGTCGCTAGAGAGGTTACTGGTCACGAGGGCTTCCGCCTTCTGCAAAGTCCCGCCGCGATAGAAAATATGATCGAAGCACGCGGCCGGAAAACGCGAGTCGGGCGGCATGGTGATGCGCTGCTCCAATGGCATCCCGTCCCAACACCAAAGGAAGCCGTTCTGCGTTAGCGTTGTCGCAGATTTTTCGGTCTGGAAACGGGGATCGCCCGGCGCGGTATTGAAGTCGCCGCCGACCACCCAGATGAGCGTGCCCAGTTTTCCGTAAACGGCTTCCATGTCTCTCATGTGAGCGATGAGCTGACGGGTGGATTCCTCGCGGATGGCGATGTTTTCGACGAGCTCGCCGCGATTGCTCTTCAGATGCACGGCGTAGAACATCAGGATCTTTCGCGGTGCGAGTTCGTAGGCGGCAAACGCGAAGCCACGCGGTGGTTTGATCGCGCCGCCGGCTTTCCATTCTTCCGACCACGCGCTCATCGGTTGCAGGCGACTTGCGATTCCCACCTGCTGCGATACGGCCTGGCCTTCGCGCGCGGGAAAATTCGAGCAGACGTCCACCTTGAACCCCGGCAATGGCTGGACCGCGAGCGCAGTGCTGTCCCAATCACGCACTTCCTCCACCCCGATCACGTCCGCGGCCAGCTTCGCGATGTCGGCGTGGACGGCTTTGGTCTGGCGCACTTCTTCGCCTTTGTAAGCGTTGGGCCGGCCGCCAGGGAACCATTTGACGTTCCAAAAACCGACCCGGAGAACGTCGTTGTTGGCCGTGCTGGCGTCAGGAGTAGCGGCGTTATCGGGCGGGGAGGATTGCGCCAGGACGGCGGCCGCGAAGAGGAGGTGGAGCAGGCTGGAGGCAAAGGAAGCGCGGGAGCGATTCATTTAGAGATGGATAGCGGAAAACGGGGCCCTCTGGGAACACAGATCTGCGCCTGCCAGTATTTTCTCGCGCCGGTTTAGCGCCGCAGTGAAGGTCCTTCGTTTGGGCCCCGCGCTGGTGTCGCGAAACTTGACTCTGAGCCGATCCGTGGCCTAGTGCGGGAAGACAAAAACCGCTCCTGGATACGACGCCCCCTTTTGCGTCACCCGGCCATTTACTTCGGCCAATCGGCACGCAATTAGCCGTCCAGATTCGAATCCAGAGCATACACTTCGTTTCCCGGTTTGAAGACCGGGACGTGCCCCCTCACTTATTGATGAAGCCCGGAACCCTCACTCACACCCTCGCAGTCTTGATCTCGTCGGTGACCTCTGTTTTCTCGCAGTCGGTCCCGATCCAGGCGCCGTTTGCGAAATCGAAGCTGAGCAAGAAATCGGAAAAAGCATCGGAGCGTAGCGGCGACGGTCCGCTGGTATTCACGCCCACGATGAGTATGACCCCGCCGCCACCGCCGCCGGGGCAAAAGCAGCAGTACGCCTGGAAGAATAATATCGTGACAACGGTTTTCTGGATTGGCGAAAAGCCGACGGAAAACAATCCCGTGCCTAACCAGTCCAGTTCATGGGATAAGGATTGGGCGAAAAACTACGGTGGCTACGACGACCCCAGCCCTTCGGCGCGCCATGATTTGATCCCGGTGAAGTTTACCCCGCGGCAGAATCCCTTTTACATCGCGCTCCCGTATAACGACAAGTCGCGCGAGGGCCACCGCCCCGAGGCGCCGAAGGTGGTGCCGTGGTTCAAGGAAGCCTACCAAGGACCGGGCGTTTCGACCTGCAAGGGGCGCTGGGTCGCGATCAAAAAAGGCACTCGCACTGTTTATGCGCAGTGGGAAGACGCGGGTCCCTTCCGCACCGATCACTGGCAATACGTCTTCGGCAATGAGCGCCCAAAGCCAAATCTGAACCAAGGCGCGGGCCTCGACGTCTCGCCTGCGGTGCGCGATTTCCTCGGCCTGCAGGATACTGACGTGACGGATTGGAAATTCGTCGAGTTTGCGGACGTCCCGCGCGGACCCTGGTCACGCTACGGCGATAACAATACCTTCGTCATGAACCAGCGGACGAATCGCACCTCCTTGGTGAAGGCCGCGGAGCCTTCGGCGGAAATCGTTCCGCGCTAAGGAGTCGGTCGCAGGGTAATCTCGCGCGGCTAAAAGAGCTGCGGGTGATCGTCTTCGCTCTGCGCCTTCCCGATGATGGCGCGAATCCGAGCGAGCATTTCGTTGAAATCGTAGGGCTTCTGCAGCGTATCGATTACGCCGGCTTTCAGAATCTCCGATCGCATTGACGGTTCGAGATAACCACTGGCAACGATCGCGCGTACGTCTGATCGAATCTCCTTCATCTTCATGAAAGCGTCGTAGCCGCCCATCCGCGGCAAACCGAGATCGCATACCACCAAACCGATTTCGTCGCGATGCGTGGAGAACATCTCCACCGCTTCCACGCCATCGCGCGCCGTTAGCACGCGATAACCCTCCGAAGAAAGAATATCCACGCCAAGTTCGCGCAGCATCTCCTCGTCTTCCACCAGGAGGATGGTTTGGGGTTGCCCCGTCTTGCGCTGACCAGTTTGCGGGGCACCATGCCCGTCTTCTTCCGTCGCCTGGTGCAAGGGCAGGAAAACGTGAAAAGTGGTGCCTTCCCCCGGCGTGCTTTCCACCTGCACGAAGCCATTGTGGTTATTCACCACGCCGTAGACGACCGAGAGCCCGAGCCCCGTTCCCTTGGCCCGCTCCTTCGTGGTGTAGAACGGCTCAAAAATGTGCGCCTTCACTTCCGGCGTCATCCCGGATCCGTCGTCGTGCACACTCATGCGCACATAACGGTCGGCCTCGGCGCCGGTAAAAACACGACTCACCTCTTCCCCGGTCACGACCGAGCTCTCCAGCCGGATCGTGCCGCCATTCGGCATCGCATCGCGCGCGTTTACGCAAAGATTCAGCAATACCTGATGCACCTGGCTGCGGTCCGCTGTGATCAGCGGCAGATTCGACGCCAGCTCAGCCTTGAAGCCGATCATCTTCGGGAAGGTGGCCTGCAACATCCGCTCCACCTCGCGCAAGAGCGCATTCAGATCCACGGAGGACAGCCGCGATTCCGCCTGCCGCGCGGAAGTCAGCAATTGCTGCACGAGCGCCGCGCCCCGTTCCACCGCTTCCTTGATCACCTTCACCGCGCCCGGCACCTGGTCTGCCTTGTATTGTCGCCCTTCCAGTTGGGACGCGTAGCCCAGGATGATGGCCAGGATGTTGTTAAAATCGTGCGCAATCCCGCCCGCCAACGTCCCCAGCCCCTCCATTTTCTGCGCCTGGATCAGTTGCTCCTCCAGTCGCTTCCGTTTCGTATCGTTGAAAAGATAGACCTGCAGATCGTTGATCGCGCCCTCCTCATCGAACGCTCCCACCAACCGCGCCGCCACATACACTGGCTCACCCCGCGGCTGCCGCATTTCCAGATCGTGCCGCTCCACCGCGCCGTGCTTGCTCACTTCCTGGAAGAGCTCGGTCCAGTCCCGCCGATTCCGCAACAGCGTGGTAAAATTCACCGTCAACGCTGCCTCCACCGATGCGAAACCGAACGCGCGCACGAAAGCCGCGTTGCACGTGAGGATTGATCCATCCGCGCGAATGATGAGATTTCCCGTCAGATCCTCATCCACAAACCGGCGGTAACGTTCCTCGCTATGCCGCAGCGTGTGCTCCACCTTTTTGCGCGCGCTGATGTCGATATTGAATTGCAACACGAGCGGCTCGGCCGCGCCGTGTTGCGACGTCCAATGGCTGCTCAGCCAAAGCTCAGAGCCATCCATGCGCACCTGGTGCAACTCGCCTTCCCAGTGGGAATGCTCGCGCAGCTTGGCCGCGATCGTGGCCTCCTTCTCGGGGAACTGCGTTTGCAGAAGCTCGTGCACTTTCCTCCCCATCGCATCCGCCCGCGTCCAGCCATAGATCCGCTCCGCACCCCGATTCCACGAAAGAATCACACCCGCGTGATCGACCAGAATCACGCCATCACGCGCCAGTTCGAGGAGTTCCGTTTGTGCGCGCAACGCTGTTTTTTCGAGATCAGGCACAGTAAAAAATTCGTTCCTTTCTTCTCCCGCGCATTTCATATCGCCCGCGCTGCCTTCCACGCGACCGATATATTATTTTCTCTCGTGCTGGACTCCGGAGTGGCGAGCGGAGACGGGTCCGCTTCCTCGCCCGGCCGCGTCTTCATTTCGTGCATCCGATCCGATGAGAGCGCCCAGAAAAACACCAGTATGCCGATCAGAATCACGAGGAAAAGGAAGGCGAAACTCAGGATGCGCAAGGTGCCGTGCCGCGCCTTCGATTGCTGCCACTGCGCACGTTTCTGCATCAGCTCGATCTCGAGCATCCGCTCGATTTGTGCCGGGTCCTGCGGAATAGGCTTGAGGTCGTCGTCAGGGTTCATTCAGAACAGGAGCGCTCCGGCTCCCGATACATGGCTTCTCTAGCGAACACTTCTCCCCGACGCAAGCTGGCAGCGTACGCGCTCCCGCTGCCGGTCTTCCTCGCCTTGATGGCGCCCATCTCGCTTTTCCAGCAGGTGGGCGACGCCTTTTGGCTGCAACATCCCGAGTTCTGGGTCTATCCGCTCCAGACAGTCGTCTGCGCCGGGCTCCTCGCCTACTACTGGAGCGAATACGAATTCCACGGCCTAAAACGGGTCCTCTTCACCCTCGCCATCGCCACGCTCGTTTTTGTCCTTTGGATTTCTCCGCAAGCTTTTTTCGGTGCCGCCGCCCGCCGGGACGGTTTCAACCCCGAGATGCTCCCCGTTGGCTCCGCCGCCTATTGGGCCACGCTGGCTTTCCGTTTCCTCCGCCTCGTCATCGTCGTCCCGCTGGTCGAAGAAATCTTCTGGCGCGGCTTCCTCCTCCGCTACCTCATCGACGAGAAATTCACCACCGTCCCCTTCGGCAAATTCTCCTGGCTCTCCTTCGGCGCCGTCACCGTCGCCTTCACCCTCGCGCACTCCATGCCCGACTGGCCCGCCGCCGCCATTACCGGCATCCTTTACAACGTCGTCGCCTACCGCACCCGCAGCCTCGCCTCCTGCATCCTCGCCCACGCGGTCACAAACCTGTTGTTAGGCGTCTGGATCGTCTACACCAAGCAGTGGGGCTTCTGGTAGCGCGGCTTCGCCGCGTGATCGTGTAGCCACGTCCCTGCGGGACGTGCGAGGGCGATGTGGCAGCGCCTAGACATCCATCCTAAAGAATCACGCCGCCCCCACACGTCCCACAGGGACGTGGCTACATTCCGCAATCCGCATTTCTACCGCTACTCCTCAAACCGCAAATGCTTCACCGTCAGCCCGTGATTAATCAGCTCCGTTAACGAATCGATCCCGATCCGCAGATGCAGATCGAGAAACTTCGTGCTTAGCAGCTCATCGCTCGCCGCCGTCTTCACCCCCTCCGGCACCATCGGTTGATCCGACACCAGGAGAAGCGCCCCCGTCGGGATCTTGTTATGAAACCCCGTGATGAAGATCGTCGCCGTCTCCATATCGATCCCCATACAGCGAATCCGGCGCAGATACTTCTTAAACGCCTCATCATGCTCCCACACCCGCCGATTCGTCGTATAAACCGTCCCCGTCCAGTAATCGCGTTTATGATTCCGGATCGTGGTCGAGATCGCCTTCTGCAATGAGAACGCCGGGAGCGCCGGCACCTCCGGCGGAAAATAATCCGACGACGTCCCTTCCCCCCGAATCGCCGCGATCGGCAAAATCAGATCGCCCAGCTTATTCTTCCGCTTCAACCCCCCGCACTTCCCCAGGAACAACACCGCCCGCGGCCCGATCGCCGTTAGCAGATCCATCACCGTCGCCGCGCTCGCGCTTCCCATCCCGAAATTCAGGATCGTAATGCCATGCGCCGTCGCGTTCGGCATCGGCCGATCCAGCCCCCGCACCTCCACGCCCGACGCCTCCGCAAACCGCTTCACATAGTCGGTAAAATTAACCAGCAGCACATACTTCGAGAAATCCTTCAGCGGCGTCCCGGTATAACGCGGCAGCCAATTGGCAACGATATCCGGTTTGGTTTTCAAAGGCGCTCCCCGCTCCGGTGTGGGGGAGCGGGTGATTGGTTGGAAGCCATCCGTTATCAGGAAGCTACGCCGACAGCAAGTGTAGCCACGGCCCTGCGGGACGTGCGGGATCGACGCCTGTCCCTTATACATCACCCGCGAATCACTGATAACCCGCGATCAATCCGGCGGGTCAACCCCCGGGAATGTGCACCAATTCCAAACCATGAGGCACGAAAAGCCCGAAGTCTTCCGTATTCAATGTCGCCAAGCGGCCACCGGCAGCAATCGCAGTCGCGGCGATCATCGCGTCCACTCGGAGCCGGCGCGGACGCTTCACGGCATTAAAGAGACGCGCCGCGATTTCCGCCTGCTCCGGGTCGAAACTCAGGATCCCGGCGCCAAGGAACGCCTGCATCGTCGCCACCTGCTCTTCCGTTACCGGCCCGCAAAGGAACTCATACCACGCTGGGGCGGCGGTGAAGAACCTTTCACCCGCCTCAAACCACGTCTGCAGGTGGGCCGATTCCGGCCTGCCCTCGCTGATGCCGCCGATGAGATAGTTCGTATCGAGGCAAATCATTCACCTCTCCAGCGCTTCCGATCCTGATAGACCTCCGCGATGTAACTTCCGGCGGTAGCGGCGTCCAGCCCATTTCCGGAGGCGTAGAGAGCACGCCGCATTTCGAGCGGATGTGGCTGGTGGCATTCCGCATCTTGCTCCGCTTTCTCCAGCGAACGTCGAACCACTTCCGCCTGCGACACCTGCCACCTGGCAGCCAGGCGTTTCAACCGGAGAGTGGTCGCGGCATCCAGAGTAAAGGTGGTCCGATGCTTCATCGTCGCCATGCCGTGACTCATACCATCACTTTGGTTTCGGCTCAAAGAATCTCCTCCGCCTTCCGCCTTCCGCCTTACCCCCAATCGCTCGCCCCATCACATTCTTCCGTGGAGCGAATCGTAAAAAAGAGCCGCAGCTTCCGCGAGGCCGATCGCTGGGACATCGAGCAAAATCGCGCCCTCACGCCTGAGGAACGCATCCAGATCGCGCACGCCCTGCGCAAGCGCGCCTACCCAGGAAAAGCAAAAGACGTTCGAGCATGCCATCGCGCGCGGCGTTTCCAATTTCAGCCTTCCAAGCCCGGGCGTCCCTTCCGAGCTCCGCACTCCGCGTTCCGCATTTCGGAGGTTCCACATTTCTAATTTCTCTTTTCCAATTTCTAATTTCCCACCCAGCTTTTCAGCCTTTCAGCTCGGCGGCTAGCGCCAAGCTGCAGCGCCAGAGTCTCTGCTTCCTCCAGCCATTGCAGTTTTTCGCGGAAGCTCAACTGCCGGTCCAAGAACCGATCCAAATCCCTGCTCCCCTCGGCCGTCCCCCAACGCCAATCTGGCTTCACTGTTTCCT
>JBDUAH010000329.1:0-2660 GCA_040004745.1 Chthoniobacterales bacterium
GTTCGTAATGCACGCCGCGGATCGCATCGCCGATCATCTGATATTCATCCACCACGAGCAGCTTTGGGCCGTCGCCGCGGAGAAAGCGCGTGCGTTGCGTTTCGAGCGTGGCCACGACCACTTTCGCGTCGAGGTTCAAGGCCAGATCGCCGGTCGCGATGCCGACGTCCCAACCACGCGCACGCCATTCCGCGAGCTTGTCGTTCGCGAGCGCGCGCGTGGGCACGGTGAAAATGGCCTGCCCTTTCAGCGACGGATAGAGCAGCTCGAAAATGTAGGTTTTGCCCGAACCGGTCGGCGCCTGCACCACTACATCCTGCCCACTCTGCAGGGCACGGACGGCTTCCTGTTGCCAAAGATCGGGGACGACTAGGTTGACCGCGAGCCCCTGCAACATCGGGCAGCATCTCACGCGATGCGCCTGCCGATCAACTCGCGCAAAATTTCAGGACGTCCAAAAACCAGCCCGCGTCCGTTAAGTTCGTAACTACTCGCGCTTTGCCGAACCTATCTCCACTCGATCAGTCAAAAATCCCGACCGGCATCCCGGGACTCGACGAAATTCTCCGTGGAGGTTTGCCGCCCCGACGGATTTATCTGATCCAGGGAGCACCCGGCTCGGGCAAAACTACGCTGGCGCTGCAATTTCTCCTCAGCGGGGCGCGCGCGGGCGAAAAAGTGCTCTACATCAGTCTCTCGGAAACGCGCGATGAAGTGGAAGAGGTGGCGCGTTCGCACGGCTGGCCGTTGGACGACATCGAGATCGTCGAACTTTCAGCCATCGATCATCAGCTTTCCGCCCAAGCGCAGAATACGCTTTTCCACGCCGCGGAGGTGGAATTAACGGAGACGACGGAGCTCTTACTCGACGCGGTAGATCGGATCAAGCCGACGCGCGTGGCCTTCGATTCCCTCTCGGAACTGCGGCTGCTCTCGCAAACAGGGTTGCGTTACCGTCGGCAAATTCTCGCCTTCAAACAATACTTTGCCGGCCGTAACTGCACCACGCTTTTGCTCGACGACAGCGTGACAAATGGCGCGGACGCCCACGTTCTAAGCCTGGCGCACGGTGTCATTTCGCTTGAACAACTATCGCCCGAGTACGGAGCGGAACGCCGGCGCCTGAACATCCGCAAAGTGCGCGGCTCCACCTACAGCGGCGGCTACCACGATTTCGTGATCGGAAAGGGCGGGCTGAACATTTTCCCGCGTCTCGTGGCGGCCGATCATCACCGCCCGTTTCCGCACGAAACACTTCCCAGCGGAGTGGATGGCCTGGACGAGTTGTTAGGGGGAGGACTCGATCGCGGGACCAGCACGCTGTTTTCCGGCCCGCCCGGAACCGGCAAATCGACGCTCGCCCTCAAGTTTGCTCTCGCGGCCGCCAGCCGTGGACAGAGGGCGCTCCTCTGCACTTTCGATGAAAGCCTGGGCACACTGCTGGCGCGGGCGCGGAGTCTTAATCTCAATCTCGAGGAGATGATGGAACAAGGCTTGATCCGCGCAGTGCAAATCGATCCGGCTGAATTATCTCCGGGGGAACTCGCTTCCCGCCTCCAGCGCGCGGTGCGAGATGAGGACGTGAAGGTGGTTTGCCTCGACAGTTTGAACGGTTACCTGCATTCCATGGGTGAGGAACGCTTCCTCAATCTCCAATTACACGAACTCCTGACATATCTGAATCAGCAAGGCATCGTGACCATGCTCGTGGTCACGCCGGCCGGCTTGCTCGGCTCCATGCAGACTCCGATCGACGTGACCTATCTGGCCGATACCGTGATCACGTTCCGCTTCTTCGAAGCCGACGGCTCAGTCCACAAAGCGATCTCCGTGATCAAGAAACGGACAGGTTCGCACGAGCGCACGATTCGCGAATTAACGATCGCGGCGGAGGGCATCAAGGTCGGGCCGCCTTTGCGCGGCTTCCGAGGAATCTTGACCGGGACCCCCACTTTGCCGGAAAAAAAGAGGCGGCGCACGGCACGCCGCAAAAATGAAGAAGGCGGCTGACAATTCTGGCGGGACGGTTTTGATCGTCGCGCCGCTCGGGAAAGACGCGGCGCTCGCAATCGGTGTGCTGGCTCAAGCCGGGATTTCCGCGCAAAGCTGTCCCGGAATCGCGGAAGCGGCCGCCGCCTTCAACGACGAAACGAACGCGCTCATGATCGCCGAGGAGTCGTTGGAGACAAAGCAGTTGCCGGTGCTGCTAAAGGCTTTGCGCGCACAGCCCGCATGGTCGGATATCCCGATTGTGATTCTAGCCAGCATCGGCGGGAGCGAGCGGATGAGTTTACAGGCGGTCGATATTTTCGGTCCGGCAGGAAACGTGACGCTGCTCGAACGCCCGCTGCACGGCGTGACCTTGGTGAGCGCGATGAAGGTGGCTTTACGCGCGCGGCGGCGGCAGCATGAAGTCCGCGAATTAATCGAGGAACGCGAGACCGTTCTCTCCGGCATCAGCGACGCTTTTTCCGCGATCAACCACGACTGGTGCTACACCTATGTGAATGATCGCGTGGCCGAGATGGCGGGCAGGCCGAAAGAGCAACTGCTCGGTCATAACATTTGGGAAGCGTTTCCCGAAGCGGTGGGAAGCGAGTTCTACAAACTGGCGCATCAGGTGATGGGCGATCGCCAACCGATCCAGCGTGAGCTTTATC
>JBDUAH010000330.1:0-2659 GCA_040004745.1 Chthoniobacterales bacterium
CACTACTCGCCACAACTCGACCGCGATCTCGTCCGGCATCTCTACTTCGAAGCAAGGGCGCGCGGCAGGTCCGAGCTCTTCTCGGCTCTCCGCGCGGGCGGCATAAACGCTGCTCAATACAGCGCCATTATGAATGCACGTGAACAAGCCCGCTACGATATGGTCAAGCGCGTCGGTGTTTTCGGAACCAATTACATCGGGGGTTTCCGGCGCTGCCGAAGCAGTTAGTCCAGGACCTGACCACGCCCGCCACCGGCCTGATCGACCGCATCGCCAAGACCGCGGAAAATCAGCAAACCGGCTCGGGCGGGTTTCACGGTGGGACGACTTCCAAGAGTGTCCTGCGGGATGCGCTCCTGCTGGAATTGCGCGGGATTAACCGGACGGCGGGCGCGATCGCGGAGGCGACCGGGCACCCGGAAATCATGGACAGCTTCCGCATGCCCCATGGAGTAGGCGATACGGTGCTGGTGGCAAAGGCGGCGCGATGGCGGATGCGGCCGAAGCGATGGCAGCGGATTTTGTGGCGTATGGCCTCGATCCAGCGTTCGTGACCCAATTGCGCGATCAAATTACCGCCTTCGAGCAGGCGGAGGAGACGCAGGACACGGGAGAGCAGACGCAAGCAGGAGCGACGGCGGAATTCGGGCCATTCCTCAAAGAGGCGATGATGAAGGCGAAACAGCTCGATGCCTTCGTGCACAACTTCTACGCGAGCGACGCGGAAAAGATGGGCGAGTGGAAGACGGCCAGCCACGTCCAACGGCAACCGAAAAAGAAGGCGACTCCGCCGCCGGGGCCGTAAGGCGCGCGCGGCAGCTCCACCTTCGGGTCAGGGATTTCGGTCCGTCGGAAGCTCGAATTCGGGCGAGACTCGCTCCCGCAGAACTCGACCCGCGGCCCGCGCTTCCGCCCGCACCATCAGCAAATCGAACAAGGCGAGCAGCACCGAGGTGGAAGTAAGCCAGCCACAGACGAGCCAATAGATCGCAAACCAAAACGCGCCGTGCTCGTGCGGATTCAAAGTTTCACGCAGGCAAGTCGAACCCGCGATCACCATCAAAATAGCCAGCGTCAGCAGCACGAAAATGGTGACACGCCGCACCTTGCGATCGCGAATAATCCCCCGGGTCGCGTGCAGCGCGAACGGCACCGTGCGCAGCGTTTTTTGCGGGGGCGGCGTTTCCATGGCCGCGGTCGTCTAAATTAAAAGCAGCGTCGGATTCTCCAACAGCCGCCTGAGCTCTTTCAAGTAATCCGCGCCCAGCGCGCCATCGATCACGCGATGATCGCAGCTCATCGTAATCGACATGCGATGGCCCACGCCGATCTGATCGCAATCGTCCACCACCGCCTGCTGCGTGACCGCGCCCACCGCCAGAATGAAGCTCTGGGGCGGATTGATAATCGCGGAGAACGAATTGATCCCGTAGCCGCCCAGATTGGAAACCGTAAACGAGCCGCCTTGGAATTCTTCTGGCTTCATCCGCTTATTGCGCGCACGATGTGCGAGGTCCTTCATGGCTTCGCTGATTTCGCGCAATGATTTGCCCTGCGCCGCGCGAATCACTGGCGTAACCAAGCCATCGTCAATTGCCACCGCCACCGCGAGATCGACGTCCTGATATTGCACAATCGCATCGTCATCGAACGAAGCGTTCACCTTCGCCACCTTCGCCGCGGCATCGACGGACGCCTTCAGAATAAAATCGTTCACCGTGATCTTCGCGGTGTCGCTCCCCTCACCGCCAGCCTTCAATTCCGCGCGCGTCGTCATCAGCGGTCCGGCGTTGATCTCGATCGTGAGATAAAAATGGGGGACCGGCCCCAAGCTTTCCACTAAACGTTGCGCAATCACTTTGCGCATTCCGGAAAGTTGCGTGCGCGATCCTTCGCCAGCTCTCACCGGCGCGGCCGCGACTTTTTTCGGCGCCGCCTTGGCCTCACCGCCAGCAGCGGGCTTGGACTTCATCGCCGCGCGCACGTCCGCTTCCACGACACGGCCTTCTGGTCCGCTGCCTTTCATCTCCGAAATATCAAGCCCTTCGTCTGCGGCCAATCGGCGTGCGAGTGGCGAAGCCTTCACCCGCGAGTCGTCGCCGCTTTTGGCGGGAGCGGTCGCGGGTTTGTCGGCTGGTTTTTCTTCTTTCTTGGCAGGAGCTGCTTCCTTCTTTTCGGCCTCCGGCTTCTCGTCCTTCGGCTCTTTTTTCTTCTCCTCCTTTGGTTCGCCCTTTTCCTCCGCCGGAGCCTCCTCGCCCTCCGCGCCGATGAAAGCGATCCGCTGGCCGATCTCTACCTTGCCGCCTTCCTCCACATAAATTTCGGTGAGCACGCCGTCTTCGGGCGACTCCCATTCCATCGTCGCCTTGTCGGTCTCGATCTCCGCGATCACGTCGCCCGTCGAAACCGTGTCGCCCTTCTTCTTCTTCCAGACCACGAGCGTCCCCTCGGTCATCGTGTCGCTTAGTTTCGGCATCTGGATTTCAGGCATGGCGAATTCCTCTCGTTAGGCGTGGCAGACTCTCTTTACCGCGGCAATGATCTTCGCCGCGTTCGGCAGGACGGCTTCCTCCAACCGCTCGTTATACGGCATCGGCACGTCTTCCTGGGAAACGCGCACGATCGGCGCATCGAGCTCATCAAAAATCTCATTCTGGAT